>JAPYTY010000066.1 GCA_029942065.1 Acidobacteriota bacterium
GTCCTGCTGGCGACTGCCGGGGTGGCAAACGGGACCAGCGTTCGCCTGTTGAATCTGCCTGAAATGGTACGTCTTGCCGATCGGGTTTTTCTGGGCCGGTGCCTTTCGGCACAGGAAAAACCAGGAGAATCGATTTCCTCTGTGGTGGTGGAATCCACCAGGCCGATCGTGGGACAGGCTCTTTTTGGAAATAATACCCTGCAGTTTCTCTCCGCCATTCCTCCCAGCATCGTCGAATAACGTTCCACTTTCCAGGTTCCACGTTCCACGAAAAGAAGTGCAGGGGCCCATTGAGGTGCCTCCCACACTCCGGAAACCTGGAACGTGGAACGTGGAACGCGCTGGTCGAAGGCCAGCGCCCCCCACAGGTCAGGGGTCTCTGGTACAAATGGCAAAGTTAAATGAGTAAAAAGTTATGGGCCGTTTCTCGCTTTGCGCACGAGAGCGAGCAGGAGTTGGCTCGTTTTTTCAGTTTTTACAGCGTGGAGTGGCGCTACGAACCGGTTTGTTTTGCATTGAGCTGGGATGAGCAAGGTCGTGTGGTCAAAAGTATCACTCCTGATTTTTACCTTCCCCAGTTCGAATTGTTTGTAGAAATCACCACCATGAAGCAGAGGCTTGTCACCAAGAAAAATCAGAAAATTCGCAGAATGCGGGAATTGTATCCCGATATAAAAATCAAGGTCCTTTACGGCAGAGACTATCGCAAGCTGCTTTTCAAGTTCGGAGTTCTCCAATGAATTCCTCCGGCGAAATCCTACCGAACGACTTTCCGGATGCCGTCAACAAGGTCGTGTTTGACGAGCAGATAATCTCCAACCGTGTCGGGGAACTGGCGGATGAAATCAACAAGGATTACAGCGGGAAGGATCTCGCAGTGGTGGGAGTTCTTCAAGGGGCCTATGCTTTTACTCGCGACCTGGTCAGAGAACTGGCTTCTCCGGTTCCTCCCGACTTCATGCGCATCAGCCGTTACCAGAAGCCCTTCACTGGAGAGGTGGAGATAGTCGAGGATCTGCAACAGGACATCACTGGAAAGCATGTTCTGCTGGTTGAGGATATTGTTGACACCGGGCTCAGCCTGAACTACCTGGTCCAGGTCTTGGTCGACCGAAATCCCGCTTCCCTGGAAGTGTGTGCCCTGCTGAACCGTTCTGAACTGCGACTCGTTGAGGTTTCCATCAAATACGTTGGATTTCAGGTCAGCGATGAGTTTCTGATTGGCTATGGCCTGGACTTCCGGGGCGGTTACCGTGATCTTCCCTTCGTGGCAACCCTGAATCCCCATTCGGTGGACCCGACCAACCTCTCGATCCCAACCCCACAGTAGAAGACCCTCAGTCTTCATAAAATCCCGGCGCTTTAGGGGAGAACTTATGCATCATTCGGGCTACAATAAGTCTCATCAATGTCCTGGATTTTCTATGTAAGTCTGGTTTTCCTTTTCACCGTGGTGTTGACGGTGTTCTCGACAGTGGCCTACTCGGTGGGGCTGGGCATCCGAGACAACTATCGTCGTTATTATCAAAAAGCTGAGCTTCAGTGGACGGAACCGGGACAAAAACGCAGTCCTCGACTCAACTTTTGGTGGTTCGTCGCCACCGCATTGACAACCGCGTGGCTGGTTGTGGAATTCATCATCAAGCCGCAATCATAAGTTTTAGATGGTAAAGAGTAATTGGTTGTTTTCAGAAATCCATCGAAGGATCGTGATGGCGATCCTTTCCCTGATCATCGTTCTTTCCGGCGGCACGATCGGCTACTGGCTGATCGGGGGGCGAGAGTATGCCCTGTTGGATTGCCTGTATATGACGATCATCACGATCTCCACCATCGGTTTTTCTGAAGTCATCGATCTCTCCAATAATCCCGGGGGTAGGTTGTTTACGATCTTCCTCGCTTTGTCGGGAATCGGGGTTTTGACGTATTTACTATCCAACATCACGGCGTCTGTGGTCGAGGGCGAGCTCAACGAAGCCTTTCGGAAAAAGAAGATGGAAAAAATGATCAAAAAATACCACGAGCATTTCATTAATGGAAGAACTCCATGCCACTGACCGACCCTTTGTGGTCATTGCCCTGAACCAGGAAAGGCTTGAAGCCTTGCTGGAAAGGTATCCTGGCCACGTGTTTTTGGAAGGGGATGCGACTGATAACAGCGTTCAACTCAGAGCCGGTATCAAGAGGGCCGGAGGGTTGTTTGCGGTGACCGATGACGATAATCAGAACCTGGTGATTGCTCTAACTGCCAAGCAGTTGAATCCCGGAGTCAAGGTGGTGAGTCGATGCAGCAACGCGAAAAATATCGAGAAGATGGAAAGGGTTGGAGCCGACAGCGTGGTGAGAACGGCCTCCATCGGGGGCTTGAGAATGGCAGCGGTCATGGTCCGTCCGGCGGTGGTGTCGTTTCTGGATGTCATGTTGCGTGATAAGAGGAACCTCCGCATTGAAGAGGTGGCGGTCGGCAGTTCTGTGCTGGGGAAGACCCTGTCTTCTCTCCGCCTGGAACACTATCCTCGCACTCTCATTCTTGCCATAAAACATGGGACCGACTACCTTTATAATCCGCCTCGCAACCACCGTTTAAAGGAGGGGGGAATCCTGGTCATCATGACCACACCCCAAGAACGAATCAAGTTCGAGAATCACATGAAGGCGGTATAGAAGGAGCCGGGGCCATGAGAAGCGCGCTTCGCGCGTGGAGAACAGTCCGGGTTTGAAATTCGGACCGGCTTCGGATTTGGGACTTCGGATTTCGGATTTCCGGCGAAGTTGTAGCGGCCGCTCTGCGAGCGGCTCTCCGAAATCGGTGCGGGAACTCGTTCTTCCTTTCGTGAAACATGGAACGTGGAACGCGCTGGTTTTCGACCAGCGCTCCACATTGATCTGGGATTGTTGGAGACAGTATCATAGTAAACATGGAAGTCGCTGTTCCCATACCCGAATTAGAGAGCAAGATCAAAGCACTGCAAACTTCGATTGAGCTGGTGATCAAGGGCAAGGCTGACGTGGTCGAGTTGGTGAGTGTGGCATTGCTGGCTCGGGGACACCTGCTCGTTGAGGATGTTCCTGGGGTGGGGAAGACCACTCTTGCTCACGCTCTTGCCCGGTCTTTTGACTGCAGCTTTCAGAGGATACAGTTCACCAGCGACCTGCTGCCCTCCGATCTGACCGGAGCTTCCATCTACAATCAGTCAGAGCATAGTTTCGAGTTTCGAAAGGGTCCTTTGTTCGCCAATGTGGTTTTGGCCGACGAGATCAATCGCACCACACCGAAGACTCAGAGTGCTCTGCTGGAGGCCATGAGTGAAGGAAAGGTCACAGTGGAAAACCAGACCTACGATCTTCCGCAACCTTTTGTTGTCATTGCGACCCAAAATCCCATCGAGCACCATGGAACCTACCCCTTGCCGGAATCTCAGCTGGATCGTTTTTTGATGCGTATCGAAATGGGCTACCCGAGTCATGGAGACGAGAAGCAGATTCTTCGGTCCAATATTAGCTACGATACGGCGGACCAACTCACACCCGTGATGTCTGCCGTTGAATTGATGGAGGCGCAAAAGCTGGTTGAAAAGGTGGAGATGAACGATATTCTCCTGGAATATCTGATGGCCCTTGTCACTGCCACTCGAAACAGCGAAGACCTGGCCCTGGGAGTTAGCCCGCGGGGGGCAATGTCCCTGTATCGAGCAGCTCAGTCCCGCGCCTTTGTTCAGGGGCGCTATTACTGCATACCCGATGATGTGAAACAACTGGCGACAGCCGTTTTCTCTCACCGTGTCATCGTCAGCAACAAGCATTCCTCGCCGTTGCAAAAAAGCGAAGAATCTCAAGCCATTCTCCAGGAATTGATTGAGGAAGTGGAAGTTCCACTTTAGATCAATGCCCACCTGGGTGAACGTCAAAAGTATAAAAGAATTCTTCTGGCCGCTTTTCTTCCTGGTGACGGCGTTTGCTCTGGCCCTGTTCAGTTCGATGGCCCGGCACAATGGGCAATTCTATGCTGCAGGCTTTCTGGCCATCATTTCCCTGGTTTTTGCATTTATCGTATGCGTGACTCTGATTCCCAAACTGCTGGCCCGTATCAAGCTGGATTTCCTGATGAACCTGCGCTTCTTTCGCTTTACGAAAAGAGGGGTCACTTTCATTTTAGTCGTCTTCATTCTTGCCTTTGCAACGTTCAATACCGGGAACAACCTGCTGATCTTGATTCTTTCTATTCTGCTGGCCTCCCTGATCGTCTCGGGAATCGTGGCGAATTTGGTTCTACTCGGATTGAAAATCAGTCTGAGGGTTCCCAAAGGGATCCATGCGCAACAGCAAGCCATTTTTCTCATCACTTTGCGTAATCTCAAAAAATTCTTTCCCTCTTTTGCTCTCCAGCTCAAGGGCGAAAACGAAGGGAAAGAGGACTCTCAGGACACCGATTTTTTCGTACAGGCAAAGCGTTTTCCTTATGTCCGGGCCGGCGAAAGGTTGCGATTGAGATTGCAGTGTCAATTTGGTCGAAGGGGGGTCTATCCGGTAGAGGGATTTGAAATCAAGACAACTTTTCCGTTTGGCTTTTTTTGGCGTGGACGACAACTGGATGCCGAAGGAAATATCATCGTTTATCCCGAGCTCCGGAACCTGGGTCCGCTTTTCACCCTGCACCCTGACATTCACGGCGTAGAAGAGAAGAATCGCAAGGGGAGCAGCACAGAACTCTACAATATCCGACCCTATGAAGCTGGCGACAGTGCGCGCTTCGTTCACTGGAAATCCACGGCAAAACTTGCGAGTTTGATGGTCAAGGATTTCTCCTTGGAACAGGAAGTTCCTTTGAATGTTCTTTTTTCCACCTATCTTCCGGATCCTTCTCGTTCAGATCTCGAGCAGTTCGAGAAGGCCGTTTCCTGTGTTGCATCACTGGGCCATTACTATCGGTACAAGGGGCACGAATTCAAATTCGATTCGGGAGAATTCAATGTTGCGGTCGATGGGCACGCCAAAAAATACGATAGTTTTATGGAATATCTGGCCCAGGTGCAGCCTGCTGAGCAGTTGCGGCTCGATGTTAATGAAGCTCCCTACCCCTGCATCTTGTTCGCGGCCGGAAATTCGCTAGAACAGGAGGGTCTCCCACACCTGGACTACCTGCAATTATGAGTTTTGAGAGGGCTTTTAGAGCTTCCAGCTATCTTTTACTGTTCTCGGGGTTTATCTCCCTGTTTGCCAGTGATGCAATCGGTCCTCTGATAACCGTCCTGTACATTTTGGCAATGGTAGCGAGTTGGAAAATTGGGAGGATCACCCTCGAAGGTTGGCTGCAATTGGTCCTGGTAGTGGGTTTCGTCACCTTTTTTCTCACGGACGGCCTGGTTCTGACAGATTTTGTGTCGGCGACCATCCACCTTTTGCTTCTGGTCAGCCTGGTCAAGGTATTCACTCTTGAGGCTCAAAGAGATTATCTGATTCTGTACTGCATTTCTTTTGGGTACCTGTTGTTTTCGTCTGCCTATACCATCTCCATTACCTTTTTGATGGCGCTCATTCTGTATGTTTTTCTGGCTATTTTGACCTTTATTCTTTTTGAGAGTAAGCAAGCCTATCAAGAGAATCGCACCGCCTATTTTTCACTGAAGGGATATGCCAATGTGGCCCTGGTCATCACGATGCTGATCGCCTTGATTGCAGTGCCCATCTTCCTGGTTATTCCCCGAGTCTCATTTGGTTTGTTCAGGGTGGATAGGGCCTTGGAACTGAACATGAGCGGATTTTCCGACAAGGTGAGCCTGGGCGACATCGGGCAGATCATGGTGAATTCGACCGTGGTCATGCGGGTCAGGGTGGGCGCCGCGGTGGAGAGCCTGCCCCCGGATTTGAAATGGCGAGGTATTTCACTGGACCACTATGACGGAAGAGATTGGTCCAACACTCGAGACCAGTATCGGCGGCTTCGAAGGACCAGTCGATTTGGGGGGATTCTTGTGACCGAGGATCGCCGCAGTAATGAAAATCTGATTGAGCAAAATATTTTCCTGGAACCCTTCAGTGATGTGATCTTTGCCGCACCGGAGATGATTTTGATCACCGGAGATGCGCTGAACCGAACGCTCATGTTTGAGGATGGCAATGACTCGGTCGGGGTCTATCGCCGAATGCAGGGTCCCTTGAGATATGTCGTTTACTCGGACCTGATGAGCCGTGCCGAGAAAATAGGTGTAGCCATCGAGGGACCGATCCCGGAAGCGATCCAGGGGCGCTATCTACAGCTTCCCGAACTCCATCCCGGTGTTTTCCAGCTGGCTGAGGAAATCACGGCAGGCTACCCCGGCACTATCGAGAAGGCCCTGGCAATCGAACGTTTCCTGAGAGAAAACTACGGATATACTCTGGACAACAGTTCGGCTAGCGCCGATGACCCGCTCTATGATTTCCTGATGGAAACGAAAATGGGGCACTGTGAGTATTTTGCGGCGGCTCAAGCGGTATTGATGCGTATCGTGGGAATCCCCACCCGAGTGGTCAACGGTTTCAAAAGAGGGGAATTGAACGGATTCAGTGACTACTTTATCGTGCGGCAATCGGATGCTCATAGCTGGGTGGAGGGGTATTTCCCGGGCTCCGGCTGGATGGAGTTCGACTCGACTCCGCCGGTCGACAACGGTCCACCGGGATTCGCGTTGACACGATGGGCGACTCAGCTCCTGGACACCATGGACGCTCTGTGGGTCGAAATTATCATGTTTGATCGGGTTTCACAGATCGGGGTTTTCCGCTCATTGCGATCCAATGTGGGCAACACCTGGAATGAAATTTCCCGTATTTCTACTCGGTTGGATGAAATCGCCAAATTGGAGTGGCTGGAGGATTTCAGGCCCTGGGACTCCGGGTTTGTTTTCTATCTGGTGGTGAGCCTCCTGTTGGCGACGGCTTGCTGGGTCCTTTACCGCTATCGCAGATACTTCCGGATCTATTGGAAACAATGGTTTTCGGGGAAAGTGAGCTCCAGTATCGCCCCCGAATACTATCTGGAAATGCTGGACTTTGTGGGGCGGAAGGGTCTGGTGAAGGGGCCGGCTGAGACTCCGGGTGAATTCGTCCAGAGGATCCAGGCCAGTTTCAGTACCCCTGCGCCTGCGCTCATCACTCAGCTCTACTACCGTAATCGGTTTGGTCATTTTCCCCTGGGAACTTCAGACCTGTCCCGGGTGTACGGCTGGTTGAAAGAACTGCGCCGCTGACACCTCAAAGATGCACAGACAGGACTCCTGATATACTCCGCACATGTCGAAGGTTGGTTTCGTCAGTCTGGGATGTCCGAAAAACCTCGTTGACAGCGAGGTGATGCTGGGGCTTCTGCGCCAGGATGGCCATGAAATCACCGCCAATGAGCGGGATGCCGAAATTATCGTGGTGAACACCTGCGGTTTTATTGAGAGTGCCAAGCAGGAGTCGATCGATTCGATTCTGGAAATGGCACAGCTCAAGGTCGATGGAAATTGCCGTAAGCTGATCGTGGCCGGATGTCTGGTTGAACGGTATCGAGCGGAAATTCTTGACCAGATTCCCGAGGTGGATGCGGTAGTCGGTACCAGCCAGATTCCGGAAATCATCCATGTCTGTAGCGAATCTTCACCGGTTCCTGATCTTCCCCACTACGACTCCCGAGAGGCCTACCTGTACAGCGAATCGGATCCCAGAGTGCTCACCACCCCAAGCTACAGTGCTTATCTTAAAATCGCTGAGGGTTGTGACCATCCCTGCAGTTTTTGTGTTATTCCCCAGATGCGAGGGAAATTTCGTAGTCGTTCCATTGAGTCAGTCGTCACCGAAGCCCGCAACCTGGCATCTCGAGGAACCAAAGAACTCAACCTCATTGGTCAGGACACTACCATGTACGGGTGGGACTGGGGGAACAACGCGGGTTTGGCTGAGCTCATCAGAAGCCTGGGGCAGGTACAAGGGATCGAGTGGATCCGCGTCCTGTACATTTACCCCAATAATGTTTCCGATGGGTTCCTGGAAGCGGTTGCAAAGACTCCCACCGCCTGTAAGTACATCGATATTCCTCTTCAGCATGCGTCGAGCAACGTCTTGAAACGGATGAAAAGAGGAGGAAATCGACATTCATTATCGAAGCTGATGCAACGGATTCGAAGCATCATTCCTGAGGTCACGATCCGAACCACCATGATCGTGGGATTCCCGGGTGAAACGGAAGAGAATATGCGGGAGTTGATGGATTTTGTCGAGGAGACCCGGTTTGACCGCCTGGGCGTCTTTACTTACTCCGATGAAGAAGGGTCCGACGCCCATGAACTGGATGGGAAACTCCCGGAAGAGGTCAAACAGGAGCGTCGCCGGAAATTGATGGGGCTTCAGGCCGGTATTTCCAGGGACAAGAATGGCCGGCTGGTTGGAAAAGTCGTCCCCGTACTGGTCGAGGGAATAGCGCAGGAAAGCGAGCTGTTTTGGCAGGGGCGATTGCCTTCTCAGGCTCCGGATATTGACGGTGTGGTTTATTTAACGGATGGAGTCACCGAAGAGGTCCTGCCTGGAGAAATTCGCTCGGTCCAGATCACGGAGGCCCATGACTATGACCTGGTTGGAACCGTCCTGCCATGAAATGCAAGGGAACTCCATGTCCCGCCTGCGGCCGGGAGGTCTCCAGTTCCGGCTCTGAATTTTTCCCTTTTTGCAGCCAACGATGTCGTCTTCTTGATCTGGGAAAGTGGCTGGATGGACGCTATCGAGTCGCGGGCCGTAAGGTCCCTACAGAGGCGGAAATCGAGGACGAATGCCTCGACTGATTCGAGCGGTGGTAACCGGTCTGGGGATAGGCTATTTACCCCTGGCTCCGGGAACCTGGGCCTCCGGGGCAACCATCCTGTTGGTTGCTCTGATTCACCGGGTCGCACCGGCTCGCGAATCACTTGTTCTGGGGGGGGCGCTGGTTTTGCTCACACCTGTAGCGGTCGTTTTTTCAACACGATATTCCCACACTGAGAACCACCCGGATCCCTCCCAGGTGGTGATCGATGAAATCATCGGCCAAATGGTTTGTTTCCTCTGGGTTCCGATAACGATCTTCTCTCTGGCGGTTGGATTTCTGATGTTCCGCTTCTTTGATATTGTGAAGCCGTTTCCAGTACGAACTTTTGAAAAATTGCCGGGCGGGATGGGTATCGTTTTTGATG
>JAPYTY010000067.1 GCA_029942065.1 Acidobacteriota bacterium
GTAGTATTCGGGGTCTGCCGCCCCTTGAGCGATGGCTCTTGACCCGGCAACGGCCTGACGGGCCTGGACTCCGGTGAGACCCCCGAACCAGGCCAGAAGGACGTCGCCATTTTTGAACATCTCTACCGAGGCCTGATAATCCCGGGCCGGGACATATTCGACGGCGACTCCCGGCGCCCGGCTCAAGTAGTCCGAAAAGGGTTGAAACTTCTCCTGGAGTTCCGTGCTGGTCTGATCGGGGATAGCGCTGAATCGTAGAGTGGGGGCCTCCTGTGAGTCGGTCCTCGCGCAAGCGGGCCACACCAGCACGGCCACTGCGATGAGTAGTAATCGTCTCCTGCCGGTCATTGCCTCAGCCTAGCCGAAGGCCGCGCTATTTTTCCAATAGGAAATTTCGATGACAAACAGGGGTTGCTATCGGAAAATTTCAAGAAGGCAGGAACCAGGAACCAGGAGTCAGGAACCAGAATGAAGAGTCCGGAGTGTGGGAGGGACTTCAGGTGCCGAATCCGGAAGGCCGCTCACAGAGCGGCCGCTACAAGGGCGGTGAAGTTAAGATGGGCGCAGTGCTGGTCTTCGACCAGCGCTCGGTTATGCGCTCACGCCGAGCGCTTCGGTCTGTTCCTGCACAAACTCCAGGAAGGATTCGGCGATCGGAGAGAGGGTTCGCCGGGTATGAGTTACCACAAAAAAATCGCGACGAAGTGAGTCGCTGCCCTCGATGTGCACCGTCTTTAGCAGGCCTCCGGCCAGTTCGGTCTGGACGGCCAGGTGGGACAGGACCGAGACTCCCAGCCCCGCCTTGAGACCTTCCTTGATGGAGTTGGTCGAGCCGAGAATGATTCGGATGTTGAACCGGTCAAGATTACAGCCCAGTTGTCTTTCCAGACTGAGGCGGGTTCCCGAGCCTGATTCCCGGGCCAGGAACGGCGCCTGAAGCAAGTCCTTCATGGAGATCTGCTCGACCTCCCGCCAATGCCTGTTATTGGGGACGACCAGAACCAGCTGGTCGGAGGCGAAGTGATGGTATTTCACGCCCAGCAGGTCCAGGCGAGCACCCACAAAGCCCAGGTCGGCCTCTCCGGAGGCCACCTGGTGGCACACCTTTTGAGAGTCGGAGATGGTCAAATCGACGTCGATTCGGGGGAAACGGGCATGAAAATCCACCAGTAGATGAGGAAGCAGGTATTCACCGGGAATGGTACTGGCCGAGACCTTGAGCGGACCTTCCAGCCGGTCCAGGAATGCCATCATTTCCTGCAGGGCCGCCTGGCGTTGGGTAAGGATGATCTCGCCATGGCGGTAGAGGATCCGGGCCGCCTGGGTCGGGGCGATGGTGCGTGGAAGGCGGTCAAAGAGCCGGACCTTGAGGGTTCCCTCCAGATTTTTGATGTGTTCGCTGACCGTGGGTTGAGAGATGAAGAGTTTTTCGGCAGCCTTGGAAAAGCTCCTGGCCTCGTAGACGGCACAAAAAATTTCCAGCAGTCGCAGATCAAGTTGCATGGCAGCGCAATTGTACGACAAGAGAACGTTTCTCTGAAAGCGCAAGGGGCTGCTTGATGGATTGTCCAATGCCCATTACAATCCGCCGAGCCCATGGATTACCGGAAAATTGACTTTGACGAGGAACTGGAGACAGGATCGGAAACCTATAACCAGGCCCTGGGAAAGTGGTGGTTGCAACAAAGCGGTGATAAGGCACATGCTCACGCTTATCGAAAGATCGGCCAGCATATCGAAGCATTTTTCCCATCACCTCCCAGGAGGATCGTGGATTTTGCCTGTGGAGCCGGACATATGCTCGGGCGGTTGTACCGTCTTTATCCCAAGTCGCAGCTTCTGGGATTGGATGGGTCGGAGTTTCTTCTCGAGCAGGCCGGGGAACGCCTGCAGGCCCTGGAGAAGGATTGGCAGGGGCGGGTGGAACTGATCGAGACTCGTCTTCCCAATTTCGACCTGCCGGCAGGGCGGGCCGATCTGTGCCTGTTTATTTTCCCTAACATTGTCCCCGACCCGGAAGATGATGTGGAAGACGAACATGAGTTCCTGGTCGGTGATCTGGCGGCGGCGGAGTATCTATCCATAGCCCGCGAGCCTGATCCTGAGGAGGAAACGGTGGAGGATGATCCCGAAACGCTCTATGACGCACTGCTTTCCGACAACTTCATTGCGAGTAACCTGCGAACCTTGCTGCACAAGGGAGGTTTTTGTGTCCGCGCAGATTATTCTAATGCGGCCCGGGATGACCTGACTCAGCTGGTTCAGAGGCGCCTGGCATTCGAGGAAGGATCCCTGGGAGTGTCAGTGAACGGACACCGGGCAAAGCAGTATTTCAAGCTGGTGGACTGCTTTTATTGCGAATCCACGGTCCTGGAAGATGTCTACCACCAGACGCAGGATGAAGCCGATAAAGAAGGCGGGTACCTCGTCACAACATTAAAAGCCCTGTGAAACTTCCGTATTTTTCGCTTTTTCCGCTCCCTCGCTTGAAGTAAGCTGTAAAAAAAATTAAAGGAGGATAGTGATGAAACGCTTCATATTAATTCAGCTGGTCCTGGGTTTGTTTCTTGGCATGGGGCAGCTCTCTGCCCAGGATGAGCCGCCTACCATCAAGGTTCAAAAGGTTGCTGAGGATGTTTACCTGTACAGCTATAACATTCACAACTCGCTCTTCGTGGTGGCGAATGACACGGTTTTGGTGACCGATCCTCAGAATACTGATTCCGCTCAGCGTTATCTGGAGGAGATCCGAAAGATCACCCAGGCTCCCGTCCGATACATGGTCTACAGCCATCGTCATGGGGATCACATCTCTGGGGGGGATCAGTTCGGATCGGGCTTCACCACCATCGGTCACGTCAATATGCAAGGAAAGCTTGGGCCCACTTCGTACGGCGAAAGGTTGCCCCTGGATATGAGTTTCTCCGACAAGCTGTCGGTTTTCCTGGGTGACCTGGAAGTGCAGCTGATTTATCCCGGTCCCAATGAATCAGACGACAATATCATCGTGTTCATCCCCGATCGAAAGGTTGCATTCCAAGTCGATACGGTGGGGGTACGCCGACTTCCCTGGCGGGTCTTCTCGGGTGGCAAGCCTTCTAACTGGAGAGATGCTCTGAAAATTCTGGCCGATCTTGAGTTCGACGTCCTGGCCCCCGGGCATGGAGTCGTAGGAGGCAAGGAGCATGTTGTCGAGTACATCGAGTACATCGAGGATCTGATCAACGCCGTACGGGAGCGCATGGATCGAGGAGAGAGCCTGGAACAGATCCAGGAGTCCCTGCAACTGCCCGAATACGCGGACTGGATCTTCTACGAGCAATTTCTGAAGATGAATATCGAAGCCGTCCACAAGGAATTTTCCGAGGCCCGGTAGAACCAGGGTATTCACCACAGAGACACAAAACACCCAAGAAGAAAAGAACCACCAAGGCACCAAGACACAAAGAACTCCAGCCGGAACGGCACAAAGCTTCTTTGTGCCGTTCCGCATGGAACCTGTCTTCTTCGTGCCTTCGTGCCTTCGTGCCTTTGTGTCTTGGTGGTGCGAAGTGGTTTTGCCGACCGGATCCACGTATGATGAGGAGATGAGAATGAGAAAGAACGGCCTGGTGGTTTTGATCCTGTGTTTGGCGTGGGTTGGGCTGACTCCCTGCCTGCTCGCTCAGGATGAGGACGGCTCCGAGGTCATGGCCAACATCAAGGGAAAGACGATCAGCCGAGGTGAATTGGAAGGTGCGGTTGAAGACGAGCTGTATGAAGTGGGAATGGATTCGCTCCGGTTTGCGGCTTCCCAGCGTCAAAGAAGGCATGACATTCTGGAGGGACAGCTCAGTGCGATGATGTCCGAAGAGCTGTTTGAACTGGAAGCCCAGGAACGTGGAATTCCTCAGGCCGAGCTGTTGGAGCTGGAAATTTTCAGCAAAGCGGAGTCTCCCACGGCGCAGGATGTGGAGGATTTTTACGAAGCCAATCAAAGCCGCATGCGAGAACCCAAGACTCAAATGCTTCCGACCATACGGAGGTATCTGGCGGACATGAAGATGGACGAGGCCCATAATAGTTTCCTGGCCAGCCTCAAGGAAAAGTACCAGGTCACAGATGGGTTGGGGCCTTTCCGTCTGGAGATCTCCACCGAAGGGTATCCTTCGCAGGGTGCTGCCGATGCTCCCGTTACCATCGTGGAATTCTCCGACTTCGAGTGTCCCTACTGTCTCGCCATGTTCAGCACCTTGAGAACCCTGAAGGAAGAATATGGAGACAAGATTCGTGTGGTGTTCCGCCAGTTTCCTTTGAACAGCATTCATCCTCGTGCCCAGAAGGCGGCGGAAGCCTCGTTGTGTGCCGCCGATCAGGGGAAATTCTGGGAAATGCACGATTCCATGTTCGAGAATCAGGGCGATCTGGAAGTGTCGGATCTGGAGAGCAGGGCGGAAGTCCTTGGGCTGGATGTGACACGGTTCAAGAGTTGCCTGGATGATGCTCAACATGCCGACAGCATCAAAGAGGACGTAGCGGCCGGAACGGCTGCAGGCGTCACCGGGACCCCGGCTATTTTCGTCAATGGACGTCCCTTGCTGGGCACCGTTCCCTACCAGCAGATTAAAGGGTTCGTCGATGAGGAATTAAAAGCTGCCGGTCAATAACGGTGGAGCCCTAAAGCATCCTCATCGACAAGGAGGCTGATATGTCCGACGATGTGATTCCCGAAAAGTTCACGGGTTTATTCGACAAGCGGGTGTTTGCCAATCTGGCGACCTTGATGCCCGATGGGCGTCCTCAGGTGACACCGGTGTGGTGTGAGTTCGATGGCACTCATATCCTGGTCAACTCAGCCCAGGGGCGCCAGAAGGATCGAAATATGCGGCGGGATCCACGAATTTCTCTTGCGGTTATGGATCCGGAGAACTCCTATTGTTATCTGGAGGTGCGAGGCGAGGTGGTGGAGATCAAAGAAGATACCAACTGCGCTCATATCAACAAACTGGCCCTCAAGTACCTGGACCTGGAAGAGTATCCCTATCTGCAGCCCGGCGAGGTCCGAATCAGCTACCGGATCCAACCTCTGCACACCACGTCCATGGACCTTTCCTAGCCGGGGTAATGCATAAATTGTCTACTGCAGGGCCGCATCCATCCACGCTGACGGTGTTGTGCTTCCCTCGATCTCCTCGACGTACCTTTCGGTACGCCTGCGTCACTCTCACCGCACGCCTTGTCATCGCGGCGCCTGCGGCCCTTCGTCACGACAACCTATGCATAATCCCGGCTAGCCCGGATTACACATAGTCCGGCCTCCTGCTTTGGTGTCCGGAAAGTAGGAGGCGCCCCGGCTGCTGGTCTTCGACCAGCGCGTTTCATTTTCCAGGTTTCACGTTCCAGTTTGGCACCATTTTGCAGGCTGTTGTAGGGGCGCACTGAGTGCGCCCACAGCAAGATCTGCGATGGTAAGAGGGAAGGCTCCGGGAATGTGGGAGGCGCCTCAGTGCGCCGATTCCGGAGAGTTAAGAGAAAAAGGATTGTCTTCTTTGTGTCTTGGTGCCTCTGTGGTGAAATTTCTTCCCCGGCTAGTACTCGTTGAAGATTCTCTGGATCTCGTCAGGATCGGAGGTCCGGGTCAGGGCCATTTGCAAAAGAATTCTCGCTTTGTGCGCGACCAGGTTGTCTCCCTCGACAAAACGATTTTGTGACGTTACGGCCACCCGATTATTGAAACCGCCCCGGGCGGTGAGAACGATCGGGATTCCTTTGCCTGCCAGTGCCTCCAGGGCAGACCGTTGATCCTTGTAGGGAAGGCCCCCGTTGGTGAAGCCGTTGATGATGATTCCTTGTACACCGATCTCCGCCGCTGCCCGAATCAGCCCTGGGTCGGCATCGAAGTAGGTTGAAATGACCTCAACCTTGGGAAGAGTGGTGATGGTGTCGACATCGAATTCGGAGTGACTGGTGTGCCGCCGGGTTGGAGCCCGGTAAAAGGTCACTCGATCCGACTCGATAATCCCCAGAACACCCAGGATTCCGGAGGTGAACGCACCGGGACGAACGCTCGTTTTCAGAACCTCACGACCTGAATTGATGGTCTGGTTGTTGACCATCATGGCCCCTTTGCCGACCGCATCAGGCGAGAGAACCACCGAGACAGCGTCGACGAAGTTTTTGTCCCCATCGTTGCCCACGGTTCCGTGGGGGCGTTGAGAGTTGGTGATGACAACGGGTTTGTCGCTCTTGACCAGAAGATGGAGGAAATAGGCCGTTTCCTCGCTTGAAAAGGTGCCCTGAGTGACGATGACGCCTTTGACACCGGGGCCCTCGATGACCCTGTTGACGGTACGAGCGATGTTCAGGAATTCCCGGGAAGAGAAGTCGTGGCTGCCTATTCGAATAAGATCGGTGATTGCGAACTCGACGCTGTCCAGCAGTTTGCGGGTTTCAGGGAAATCCTTCCGGATGTCGGCAATGGTCTGTTCAATGGAGATACGACCCGCCCTTGTGTTGGCAATCGTTCCACCGGTGGCGACAATCTGGATTACCGGTTTGGCTGAATCCTGTCCGGAGACCGGAAAGGTAACACCTCCCCAAAACAAAACAAGGGGTAAAAATAGGGACATAAAAGGTCGGAGGTTGATCTGGGACAAGCCTTCTGCGATGAGCTTCGGTGATTGATTCATGGTTCCAGGTATTATGGCCTGTCTATTGAAAAGAGGCCAGGCGAGATTGTGTTGATGCAATCGTCAATCCCACAGGGTAAGAGTTCGTTTCAGGGGAGGCCTGATGTAAACTGGGCATGAATTGGTAATTTTCAGTAACCAGGGGGGCCCTATGCCGAGCAAATTTGTGATTGCCTTGAACCTGATTCCGGTCTTTCTTTCCATTGCCTGTGGCCCCGATGTGAACTCCCAGTTCCTGGAAGCGGTGGAGGATGACGATGCCGACAAGATTCAGGAACTATTAAAAAGCGGTGCTGACGTGAATCTTCAAAATGAGCAAGGGTTGTCGGCCCTGGTGGCGATGGCGATGTTTGATAGGGTCGATGTCGTGGATGCACTGCTTGACGTGGGTGCGGAGGTCAATAGCCGAGATCGACTGGGCCGAACGGCTTTGTACTGGGCCGCCGGAGGGGGCCATAACGATACGGTGAGGCTTCTGGTGCGTCGCGGTGCGGATGTCACAATCATGACCGAGGATCAGCAGACCGCTTTGATGCAGGCATCCAGTCTGGGTGTCCCGGAAGTTGTCGAAGCGTTGCTTGAAGCCGGGGCAGTGGTGGATCAAAAGGACGGACAGGGTCGCACCTCCTTGCTGCGGGCCGTGGTCGGGCCCAGCACCGAAACGGTGCAACTTCTGATTGATGCTGGAGCCGATGTGAATATGGCGGGTCGGGTGAAGGAGACGCCCCTGATGCTGGCGGCGGAGGAAGGGCATCTGGAGACGGTCCAGGCCCTTTTGGCGGCAGGTGCCGACGTGAATGCCAAGGATATGGCCGAGCAGACGGCCCTGAAGCTGGCGACTCTTCTGGAATTACCCGAAATCATGGAAGTGCTCAAGAGGGCAGGGGCCGAGGAGTAGCTTGACCGGGGGTGACTCCGAACAAGTTGCGGCTCTGGCCAGCGGCGGTCTCGATAGTGGAGTGATGCTGGCCAGACTGGCCGAGAGCTCCCGGGCAGTCCATCCCATCTATCTGAACTGCGGTCTGATCTGGGAAGCAGCGGAAAAAGAGTTTCTCGAGAGGTTTGTTTCCAGGCTTGCCGACCCCCGGGTCCATGAGTTCAAGTCCTGACCTTTCCAACCAACGATCTTTATGGAAATCAGTGGTTTACCAGTGTGAAGGCATCCCCGGTTATCACGATCCGGACGGATGCTGGGAAATTCCCGGCAGAAACATCATCCTTTTGTCCAAGGTGGCGGTGTGGGCACATTTAAAAGGCATCTCATGTATCGGACTGGGATCCCTGGCGAATAATCCCTTTCCCGATGCGACCGAGGAATTTTTCAACTCGATAGAGGCCACTCTTTCCATTGGACTGAAACATCCCCTCCGGGTTGTGAGACCTTTCGCAAAAGTGACAAAGGCGGAGATCGTTTCCCTGGGATCTCACCCTCCTCTGGGATCGACGATCAGCTGCGCCCGGCCCGTAGAAGGGAAGCACTGCGGGGTGTGCGGCAAGTGTCGGGAACGAATCGACGCCTTCACCGAATCGGGCGTTCCCGACCCCACGGCCTACGCGGATAGGGTGTAAATAGGAGTAGGTATAGATATTCAAATATCCGTTAACACAGTGAATTAAATGCTAGTAACTGAAGGAGTCGAAGGTCAGGGTGTAGGAGCCAGGAGCCTCCTTCCGGAATGTGGGAGGCGCCTCAGTGCGCCGATTCCGGACGGCCGCTACAAAGCACTTGCTATGTTGCCCTGGATTGGGAGGAGAAGACAAAGAAAAGAATTTTCTTCGCTTCGCTCAGATAAAGGCGGCTTCTCTGTGTCTTTGTGTCTCTGTGGTGAAAATTCTTTGGGTGTCTTGGTGGTGCGGGCCGTTACAACGACCTCGCCCTGCTGATCAGGCTAAGGATTTTGGTAGAGTCTGGCGCCTGCCAGGTAGCGGCCGTCAAGCGGGCGCTTCAGGATGAGACTGCTGCCGAAGACGTCCCTGATCTCGGAGCTTTCCCTGCGGCCGTGATCGCGGTCTTCAATCAGGATCGGCTGGTCGAGTTCTCCCCTGCCGGACCATTTCACGATGAGCCAGGTTTCTCCCGGATCGGCGTCAGCGAGGAGGGTACCTACGTGTTGGGTCAGGGAGCCGTGTTCATGTTCCCACTCCAGGCCCTCCTGAGCCCACAGGACAACACCGCTCAATCCCAGCAATATCACCAACGAAACAGCGCAAATCTTGTTCATAATCGACTATTATACCCGATTTTCCCCTAACTGAGGGCGGGGGAAGGGAGCACTGGCCTTCGACCAGCGCAGTAGACTCGTCTTTGAGATTTGGGACTTCGGTTTGCGTATTTCCGGTCGGTTGTAGCGGCCGCTCACAGAGCGGCCGCTACAAGATCGAACCACTTTTCGCTCCTTCGGAGCGAGGCCGGAAAGGTGAGTGTAGGGGCGTACTGAGTACACCCGCAGCTAGGTCATGCAGACTTCACCACAAAGACACAGAGAAGAGAATTCTTTAATCAGCAAGGACCCT
>JAPYTY010000068.1 GCA_029942065.1 Acidobacteriota bacterium
GGGAGCCCCCGCAGGCGTACTGAGAAGTACGTCGAGGAGGCCGAGGGGTACCCCGCTGTTGCGGGTCGCACAACACAGTCAGAACGGATGATATCGGCGCTGCAGTAGAGAGTTTATGCATACTACGGGCTAATGAAAAGAGGGGATTATAACAAAGATCAGTCGGAGGCCACCTCCCGGAGAAGACGGGGCAACTCCCGTCGCACCAGGTCGGCCAACCGGTCGGCCAACCGGTCCATTTCCTCTTTTCCGAGAAGATTTCCAACCAAGTTCCCGGCCTCTTCATCCCCTGGTGTCCGCCTCATTCCAATAACCTGGCGAGTAAAGGAAAAGGCAGGAACCCGGCACTCTGAGGGGGTCAAGGAAAACACATCCGCACTTTCCCGAGAAATCGGAGAGTCCACCAGGGTCCCGAGTGGTCCCGGATCCAGTCGGGCCCGACCGCCGGATGGAGTCGCCATCGACAGGAGTTCCTGGACGGTCTCGACCAACTCCAAGGTTCGAAAGGGCTTACTCAGACATCGGTCACATCTGGCCTGCTCCGTTCGGTCGGCATCATAGGTTTCCCGTGGACCGATCATCAGGATGACCGGCACATGTGCCGTCCCAGGACCCTGCTTGATCTGCCGACACAAATCGTAACCGTCCAGATCCGGCCCGGAGACATCGGCCAGCAGCACATCCACAGGTTGTGTTCTGAGGTACTCCAGGGTCGAAGTCCCATCGGAGAAGCCATGAACCTGGACATTCTCAGAGCTGAAACAGAGCTCTACCACCTTGTGCATGGTGGAACTCGCTGCCGCTAAAACCAGATGAGGCATAGGCTTGGGGTTAGCCCGGTTGATCCAGGTAGTCCTGGCTTAATTGATCCCGCTGGAGGCGGGAGTTTGTTGAGAGGCGGCCTGCTCCTGCTGCTTACGCTTTTCGGCACGCTGACGAGCCACTTCGTAAGGGTCTTCCTTGCCGGTAAAGATCTGCCACACTCCACGAATCGGACCCAGCACGGAGAACCCTTCATCGATTCTTCGACTAGCTTCCGCCTGGTTGGCCGCGGCTGCACCAGGATCGACCTGGGGAACCGGCCTTTCCAGAAGGATTAACCTCTCCCTGGCTGCTCCTTCGTACTCGCTGAAGGGGTACTCGGAAACCAACCGCGAATAGTACACAGCCGCCTCCTCAACACGGCCCAGACGCTCCAGTGACTGACCCAATCGGTGCAGCGTTGTGCCCAATAGACTGTAGTCAGGATAGAGTTCGAGTACTTCCCTATATCGGCTCTCAGAGGCCAAATGGGAGTCCTTACTGAAGTAGAAGTCTCCCACGCCTTGCATCCCATCGGCCAGGTTTTCCTGAACCTCCCATAAAAACTCTTCAGCCGTGGGGGCCAACTCGCTGTCGGAATGGAGATCCAGGAACTTGTTGAGCTCTCTCTCTGCCTTGATGGCGTAAGTGGGGTCCCGGTCCGGCTCTCTCATCAAACGGACATTGACCGCGGCAATTTTCATTTGAGCGTCATCAGCAATCTCATGGGTGGGATAGAAAATAATGAAGTCCTTGTACTGGGTCTCGGCCTGCAGGAGATTGGTCGTCCCCGCCTCTTTGTAAAAGGAGTCCGCTATAGACAGGAAGGAAGCCGGAGTGTGCTCACTTTCCGGGTAGGTGTTGACCAGGGTCTGAAAGGCCAGCCGCGCCTTAATGAACTGGCTCTTGTCCAGGTACTGCATCCCGGTTTCAAACAATTGCTGGTCAGGCGCAACGGCCCCTTCCTGCAGACCCGCACTTTTTTGCCCACAGGAAGAAAGCACCACCACCGCCAAACTGAAAACCGCTACTCTAAGCAGATATTGCATCATTATTTGTTCCAGCGGCTGCTTCATCAGCAGCCCCTTGCATTTGGAAAAACCTCTCCTGGGGGATCGGGGCGCCGAAGATGGCCGACCCCGCCACCACCATGTCTACCCCGGACTCCACGGCCTCTCGAATATTCTCAGGTCCCATTCCACCGTCGATCTCGATCTGGACCTCCAGGCCCTTTGAGTCAATTAGGGCTTTTAAGTTTCTCACTTTTTCAAGGCTAGTGGAAATGAATTTTTGGCCACCGAATCCCGGGTTCACCGACATGATTACTATATGGTGACATTGAGGAAGGATTTCCTCCAACACCGATACGGGTGTTTGGGGATTCAGGACCACACCCGGCTGGGCACCGCCTTCCCGTATGTTTTCAACCAACCGATCCAGGTGTTTGGCGGCTTCGAAGTGCACACTCAGAAAATCGGCTCCGGCCTGGATGTATTGAGAGGCCGTTTCATCGGGATTGGAAATCATCACATGCACATCCAACAACAGCTCGGTATGACGCTTGAGTTGTTCGATCACAGGAAGGCCAATGGTCAAATTCGGGACAAAATGTCCATCCATTACATCCACATGAAGCATCTGGGCCCCTGCCTCTTCCATGGCACGGACATCGTCGGCCAGATGAAGGAAATCCGCGGAAAGAATGGAAGGTGCTACCCGGGCCATTAGCGGGAAACCTCCAGGTTGATCGAGTCTTCTTCCGTTAAAACATAACCCGGTTCCGGAAACTGTTTGATGACCAGTCCAGCGGACATATTGGCAAGGTCAACATATCGGATATTTCCCAGTTCAAAATTGTTACTCTCAAAAAAGAGCGTTACCTGATTCAGGTTCCGACCCATGACATCCGGCATCACGTAGCGAGAAAAATTCCCCCTGCTGACCAGAATATCGATCCTGGGACTCAGGAAATCCCTGGAATGAGGAGGTGGAAACTGCTCAACAATGTGATCTTTATCAACCCCGGCAATGGAGATCTCACTGATGTTCCCGAACTCGAACCCCGCCTGTCTGGCCATCAGGCGTGCCACTCTCAATGAGGCTCCCTTCAGATCCGGCACCGGATTTGTTTTCTCACCCAAACTGACAATCAGTTGAACCCTGCCATTTGCCTTCATTCTCCCGCCCGGCTGTGGATGCTGGGAAATGACGGTTCCCTTGGGAAACTCGGGATCAAAACGCTCCCCGATCACCTCGTTCCGCAAGTGAATCGTTTCCAAAAGCTCGCTGGCTACTCCCACCGATTTCCCCAGGATGGAGGGAACCTCCACTTCGGTTCCCCGAACGGCAATCCTCATGCCCACATAGGCGCTGAAAAGGCCTACCGCAATGATTATTCCAATCAAGACCATGAACTTACCCACGTTCAACAATCTGTGATGGAAGCCTTGTCTGGAGTTCTTTTTTTTCCTGGGCATCGGGACTTCGTTTTTTCGTTTTTTCATTCTTTCGTTTTGTCGTTCTTGCTGTGGTCGCGAACCTTACGAAAACACAAAGAAACGAAAGAACAAATTTAATTTAACATGCCGCCTTCAGACGTGTCTAATCCGCGCGGCGAAGAAACAATCTCCCAGGTGGGGATCCGGAAAAGTGCGGTGAAAATCGCCAATTGCAGCCGCCCTTTCCTCCTGGGTCAGGAATTCCTCAATCACGGATTCATTCTCCTCAGGCTCGGTAGAACAGGTCGAGTAAGTTAATTCCCCGCCGCGACGAAGTACGGAAAAACCATTTCTGAGTACGGACAGCTGCAAGGAATGAAAACGATTCAGGTCGCTTTCCCGAACCCTCCAGCGGATGTCGGGATTGGAACGTAGTGTACCAAGGCCGCTGCAAGGCACGTCCAGGAGAATAAAATCAAACAGCTCCCGAAAGGGGGGATTCACTCGAAGATCCGCATGGATGAGATCCAGATTCGGAATTTCATGGAGTTGGGCCCGGGTGCCTGTTTCCTTGAGTCGCTGGAAACTGGCGTCACAACACAACAACCTGACGCCCTCCCCGATCTGAGAAGCTATCAGAAAGGACTTTCCACCCGGGGCACAGCAAAAATCGCCCAGCACTCGGCAATCTTGATATTCCCCCAGATAGGCCACCTCCTGACTGCCCGCATCCATTCGAAAACACCGTCCCTCCAGATAGGCGGGGTGTTCGGAAAATCCGGAGGATCGAACAATGACACAGTTGGGAAGAGAGGTGTGGACCTGGAAAGAAATCTGGTCCTCTTCAAGTTCCCGGCAAAAGGATGGCAAGTCGGTTTTAAAAACGTTGACCCAATGAACCGGAAGGGGAGGCTCGTTATTTCGCTTCAGCAGGGCGAGGGTCTGCTGGACCCCGTATCGGTTCAAAAAACGTTCGACGAGCCATTCAGGATGGCTGAAACGAACCGCCAGGGCATTGGCCGAATTCCCCCCTGGGAGGGGGAGATGCTCCCGCAGGAAGCTCCTTAAAATCGCATTCACGAACCCACTGGCGGAGGTCTTGTGAAGTCGACGGCATGTGTCAACCGCCTCGTTGACCGCCGCATGGTCCGGAACACGCAGAAACTTCACCTGATAAAGTGCCACTCGCAGAATCCAGAGCACGGGTTCGTCCAATTGTTCCAAAGACGTTCGTGACAGGCTTTCGAGGTAGTAGTCCAGAAGTTTCCGATTTCTGAGGACCCCCTTGACCAATCCGGTGACAAAACGGCGGTCGCGCGGATCGAGTTCCAGAAAGTCAGCACTCTGGCTGAGAGAATCGAGTTTTCCTTGTTTGCTGGAAAGTTCGGTCAGGAAACGGACGGCCAGGACACGGGGCTGTTTCTTCAAGTAAAAGACTCTCCCACCTGTGGGTTGATTCCGTTTATGAATTCAACCGCTGAAAGGCGTTTCCGATTGGGCATTTGGATTTCCTCGATCGACAGGCAGGTCGCTTCTCCGCAGGACACGATGATCCGGCGGCGGTCAAGACTCAGGATTGCCCCCGGCGAACCGCAATCATCCAGTTGTTGCCCATACTCCTTGAATCGTGAGGTTCGCCAGAGCTTGACCTCCTTCCCGCGAAAGACCGTTTTTGCCGCCGGCCGAGGATTCAAGGCCCGAACCCAGTTGTGAATACGCAGGTCAGGCCAACTCCAGTCGATCCGGGCCTCCTCTTTTCCGATTCGAGGGGCATAACTTGCCTGCTCCCCCTTTTGAGCCACGGGTTGGCTCTCTCCAGCGACATAATTGGGAATCGTCTGGATCAGGAGTTCAGCTCCCCGGTGCGCCAGAACCTCCTCCAGTTCTGCCGCGTTGGTATCGCTTCCCACCTCCAGCCTGGACTGAGACACAATCGCTCCGGTATCCATTCCCTCGTCGACCTTCATGATCGTGACCCCCGTTTCACGCTCCCCGTTAAGGAGAGTATGCACGACTGGTGCGGCACCTCGGTAGCTGGGAAGCAGCGAGGCATGAACGTTCAGGGTTCCCAGGGGAGGATAACCAAAGAACTCAGGAGCCAGGATGGTTCCGAAGGCAACCACAACCATCAAAAGGGGGTCGGTTTCCTCCAGGAACTTCTGTGCGGCAGGGTTGTCGCGCAGACGCTCAGGTTGAAAAACGGGAATGCCGAGCTCAGTTGCCACGACCTTGACGGCTGGGGGAGTCCGAATCTGCCCCCGCCCTGCGGGACGATCCGGCTGGGTGATGACCCCCACCACCTGGTACTCAGGGTCGCTCCAGTTGTGAAGTGCCTGCAGGGCGGGGACCGCAAACCCAGGGGTCCCCAAGAACACCACACGCATCACCAATCTCCGGCACGAATGAGCTTTTTGATTTTTCTTTTAATCAGATCTCGCTTCAAGGCCGAGAGATGATCCAGATAGAGGATTCCTTCCAGATGATCCACCTCGTGACACACTACGCGCGCCAATAGACCGTCCGCTTCCATTTCTCGAGGATTTCCGCCCAGGTCCTGCGATGTCACCACGATCCTGGCGGGACGCTCCACCACCCCGGTAAACCCGGGAATGCTCAAGCACCCCTCCTCACCTTCCTGGCTACCTTCCTGCTCCATGATTTCGGGGTTCATCAGAACCATTTGATGGCCCTGCTCCTCCCCTCCCGAGATATCGAGGACGATCAGACGAAGGTTGACCCCTACCTGCGGTGCTGCCAGACCGATCCCCGGCGCCGCATACATGGTTTCCAGCATATCCTGAACCAGCGCTTTCATCTCATCGTCACACTGGGTAATGGGCCTGCTTGTGGCTTCGAGCTCGGGCGCTCCGTATTTCAGAACGGGTCGGATCATCTACGTCCTAAGTGCCTCGCTCCTTGACCTCACCTCACAAGAACCCTCAGCAAACATCATCGTATTTGTAAAGCTAGGCACTAAACTTCCTTCAGAGCACTACGATAGTTTTTCAGATTGGTCTGAATTTCCTGCAGGGTATCTCCTCCGAATTTTTCCTGAACCGCCTGGGCCAGAACGATGCTCACCATTGCCTCGCCAATGACTCCGGCGGCGGGAACAATACAGGTATCGGACCGCTCATATTGGGCCTTGAAGGGTTCCTTGCTTTCAAAATCCACCGACATCAGAGGCTGACGCAACGTGGGAATGGGTTTGACGATTCCTCGAACAATGATTTCCTCGCCGTTTGAGGTCCCCCCTTCGATCCCTCCGGCATGATTGGTCTTTCGATAGAAGCGCCGACCTTTCTCGTCATAGAAAATTTCATCGTGGTACTGGCTTCCATAGGGATCTGATTCCAGTCCGCTTCCCACCTCGACTCCCTTGATGGCATTGATTGACATGATGGCCCGGGCAAGTTGCCCATCCAGTTTTCGATCCCAGTGGACATAACTGCCCAGACCCGGAGGAACTCCTGTCGCGCGCACCTCAAAGGTCCCGCCCACCGTTTCGCCCTTTTCTATGGCTTGATCGACCGCTTTTTTCATCGTCTCATCCAGAGAAGGATCAGCACAACGCATCTCGGAGGACTCGATTTGCGGAATAAGATCACTGGAAACTTCCTCCAGGCCCTGGTCGGAAAGATGAACGTCTTTAATGGAAATAATATGGCTGTACACAACGATTCCCAGTTCCTTTAGAAGGAGCTTGGCAAAGCCGCCGACGCCCACCCGGGAAGTGGTTTCACGAGCACTGGAACGTTCCAGAACGTTTCTCATGTCCTGGAACTGGTATTTCAGGGCTCCCACCAGATCCGCGTGGCCAGGACGGGGCCGAGTGACACGGCGTTTTTTAGCCCCCTCAGGATTCGGCTCAGGAGACATGGTTCCTACCCAGTTGACCCAGTCGCGGTTGCGAATCAGGAACGCAATGGGAGATCCGAGCGTATAACCGTGCCTCACCCCCGCCAGGATCTCTATTTGATCGCTCTCAATCTTCATACGGGCTCCTCGCCCGTATCCTCCCATTCTGCGTTTGAGCTCGGTGTTGATGAAGGATATGTCCACCGACACATTGGCCGGAAAACCCTCAATAATCGATACCAGCGCCTGGCCGTGAGACTCCCCGGATGTAAAGAATCGAAGCATTGGTTTGTTTTATCTGCCCAAATTACAAGAGATTTGGCCCGAATCATGCATAATCCGGACTAGTTTAGCATTATTTGGGCTCAAATAGTTGGCCGGATTTCCCCCTCAGTTTACAATACCGGAGTCGATGAGTTTTTTGTATCAAGCACTGAACGAGATCCAGGATTTCGCGCTGCTGTCGTATCGTGCGATGACCGGCTTGTTCCGAAAACCCCGCTACCTGGATGATCTGGTGATGCAAATGGATATCATTGGCACAGGTTCGGTTCTCATCGTCATGCTCACCGGGTTCTTCACCGGAGGGGTCATGGCACTTCAGTCCGCCAAGTCCCTGAAGGCCTTCGGAGCCGTCAATCTCACCGGGCAATTGGTCGCTCTTTCACTGGTCCGTGAACTGGGGCCGGTCCTGACGGCTTTGATGGTCGCCGGCCGTGTGGGCTCCGGGATCGCGTCTCAGCTAGGCTCCATGGTCGTCACTCAGCAGATCGATGCCATGAGGGCTCTCGGCACCGATCCCACCAAAAAACTTGTTGCTCCCCGGATGGTCGCCACAACCATGATGGTGCCCCTGCTAACGGTGGTGGCCGATCTTTTCGGGATGATCGGGGGTTGGATTGTTTCGCTTTATACGTTGCGGCTCAATACCTCCCTGTACTGGAGCACGGCCTTGCGCTCGCTCACCTACAATGATGCCCTGGAGGGGCTTCTGAAGCCACTGGTCTTCGGATACATTATCGGAATGGTCGGTTGCTACTGCGGTTTGCGCACCACCGGGGGTACCAGCGGAGTGGGCCGTTCCACCACCCAGGCGGTGGTTACCGCTTCAATACTCGTAATAATCGCGGATTTTTTTATCAGCAAAGTAATTCTGGAGCTCCGATAATGAGTGCCATTCGGTTTGAAAACGTGTTCCAATCCTTTGGTGAACGCGTGGTATTTCGGGATTTCAACATGGAGGTTCAGACAGGAGAAACAAAGGTGGTACTGGGAGAAGGAGGATCGGGAAAAACCACTCTTCTGAGAATGGTCCTGGGATTGGTCCAGCCGGATTCAGGCCGAGTCTTCGTCGAAGATCAAGAGATCACCGGGCTGCCAGAACCGGATCTCATGGCCATCCGCAAGAAAATCGGCATCGTCTTTCAGGAGGGAGCCCTCTTCGATTCGCTCTCGGTGGGTGAAAATGTTGCCTATCGAATGCGGGAGGATGCAACCCACAGTGAGGAAGAAATTGAAGCTACGGTGCGCCGCCTGCTGGGTTTCATTGGGCTGGAAGATGCGATTGACAAATTCCCTTCCCAACTCTCCGGAGGAATGCTCCGGCGGGTGGGAATCGCCCGAGCCCTGGTTGGGAATCCTCCGATTCTGCTTTATGATTCTCCCACGGCCGGGCTGGATCCCATTACCGGCCGTACCATCTGCGAACTGATGATGGAGCTTCGCGACCTGGAAGGAGTGTCCTCGATCATTGTCACTCACGATTTGAAAGTGGCTTCCACTCTGGCCAGTGAATTCGCCGAACGACAACCTGATCACGAGGTGGTGTTTCGGGCCGACTCAGAAGAGAATTCCGATCTGGTGAACACCCGCTTTGTGTTGCTGAAGGATGGAACCACTCTTTTCGAGGGGACTGACGAAACACTGAGGAATGCGAATGATCCGTATATCCAGGATTTCCTGACATGAAACAAGCCCGTCAACAGCCC
>JAPYTY010000069.1 GCA_029942065.1 Acidobacteriota bacterium
GGAACAGACCGCGCTGATGTGGGCGGCGGAGAGGAAGAGCCCGGACATCACACGAGCGCTGATCGAGCATGGAGCGGACGTCCACGCCCATTCCAAGCGCGGTTTCACTGCCTTGCTCTTCGCTGCCCAGCAGGGAGATCTGGAGTCTGTCGGGGCCTTGCTGGCCTCGGGTGTGGACGTGAATGAGCCCTCTCCGGAATGGGGCAGTGCCCTGGTAGCGGCGGCCGCCCGTGGTCACGAGGAATTGTCCCTCGTCCTTCTGACGGAGGGCGCGGATCCCAACCTGGTGGACGGCCATGGTATTTCCGCCTTGCACTACACGGTGCTGAAGGGATTTGCCGTTTTCTCTTCCATCCCCGCCCACCTGGGTATCAACTCTAACTATCACCGGCCCTCCATGATGGAATTAGCAAATGCACTCCTGGCACGGGGAGCGAATCCAAACGCTCGAACCGGGAAGGACCTCCGGATACAGGGGAGTATCGGCTCCTCCAGAGTGAGCATGGTCGGCTCGACGCCGCTGATTCTGGCCGGCGCAGCAGCCGATGCCGGCCTCGCCCGCCTCCTGATTGAAGGGGGGGCCGATGTGAACCTGGCGACCACCAGGAACATGACACCTCTGATGGCGGCGGCGGGCCTGGGCCATAGAACGGACCGACCGGCCCAGCAGGAGTATGAAAGCGCCCTGGAAGTCTCCAGGCTGTTGATCGACGAGGGTGCCGACGTCAATGCCGTCGGCGAAAACGGCTGGACCGCACTGCACGGAGCCGCCTACATCGGATCAGACGGGATCGTGCAACTGCTGGCGGAAAGCGGCGCCAGACTGGATGTGATTGACGATTTCGAACAAACGCCGTGGAGTATCGCCGAGGGCCTGATCGGAGCGAGCCTTGTGTTCTTCAGCTTCAAGGCCGAAGGCATCCACCCGACGACGGCCAGCCTGCTTCTCGAACTGGGCGCCGATCCCCGGGTCGTTCCGGAACTTCCGGAGCCATACAATCAGTCAAGTCGGTGATACTGCCAGGATCGAAGGGTCAGTCGGGTCTAGTCGGCGTCTCTGTCGGTCGTTTGAAACACTCCACTCACAGTGCCGGCATAAACCGTCATGGGATCGGTGGGATCGACCATCAGGGACCGGACATTGGGTTTGTTGAAACCGTCGTTGACGGTACGCCAGTTGGCGCCCCTATCGGTCGTTCGAAACACTCCGCTGCCGTCGCTGCCGGCATAGACCGTCTCGGGGGCAGTGGGGTCGATCGCCAGGGCGCGGACCCTGGGGTGGGTCAAGCCGTTGTTGACCGCACTCCAGCTGGTGCCCCCGTCCGTCGTTCGAAACACTCCGCTGCCGTCGCTGCCGGCATACAGCGTCATCGGGTCGGTGGGGTCGATCGCCAGGGCCCAGATCCTGGGGTGGGTCAAGCCGTTGCTGACCGCACTCCAGCTGGCGCCCCCATCCCGCGTTTGAAAAACCCCGCTGCCATCGGTGCCGGCGTAGAGCGTCATCGGGTCCCTGGAATCGATCACCAGGGCGCGGACCCTGGTATGGGTCAAGCCGTTGTTGACGGCACTCCAGTTCGCGCCCCCGTCCGTCGTTCGAAACACTCCGCTGCCGTCGCTGCCGGCATACAGCGTCATGGGATCGGTGGGGTCCATCACCAGGCAGCGGATATTGAGGTGGGTCAAGCCGTTGCTGACCGCACTCCAGCTGGCGCCTCCGTCGGTGCTCTGAAACATCCCGTCAAGGCCACCGGCATAGAGGGTCATGGGATGGGTGGGGTCGATCGCCAAGGCCCGGATATTGCTGCGAATGGGCAGGCCCTCGTTGATCCGACTCCAGCTGGCGCCCCGGTCGGTACTCTGAAACACCCCGTCGCCCGAGGTGCCGGCGTACAGCATCATCGGATTGGTCGGATCCATGGCCAGATCCGAGACAGAGGCCGTACGGTCCTCGGGACCGATATTCCTCCATGGGCCCTGAGCCAGACCCAGCGCCGTCAAAAATAGAATCAAAGTCATGCCAAGAATGCCGTTTCGCAGGCTTGGCAACACCGTGATGGCGACGTTCCGGCCGAGCTGGAGATAGGGGGCACCATCAAGCAAGGTTGTTCTGAATCTCTGGTTGGGAAGAAGTTTCAAGGCCAATACTTCCAGAGCTCTACTCCACCAGACTCTCTACCACGTAGGTGCTCACGTCCTGAATCTCTTCGGGAGTTAGCGTGGAGCCCAGGGAGGGCATCTGGATGCCTCCTTCCCTGACGGCTCTCATGACCTTCTCCAGATCGCCGACGCCGGTCAGGTCCGGGCCGCTGTGGTCTCCCTGACCCTGAGGGCCATGGCACATGGCGCAGGTCTGGCTGTAGATCTTTTGACCCAGGCTGATGTCGGCCGTTCGGGCCGCGCGTCTGGGCTGGATAGGGGTCGTATCGGGTGGGGCCACCTCATCCATCGTACCCTTCAGGGAAAAGAGCCAGACGCTGTCGCCCTTGGGGGTACCGCCCATGAGATTGCCCGCCGACAAAACCACCACATACTGATCGCCCTGGTATTCAAAGACGGAGGAGGGAGCATTGACTCCCGCCCCGGTCTGGAATTCCCACAGCGGCAACCCGTCGCTGGAATCCAGGGCGGTAAGGCGGCCGTCGTTTCTTCCCACGAACAGCAGCCCGCCGGCGGTCACCACCGAACCGCTGTAGCACATGTCCTTCCACCTCTGACGCCAGACGATTCGATTCGTCCTCATATCCAGGGCAGCGAAAATCCCGGTCGGAGGCATGGAGACTCGCTCGAAACGTCCCCCTGTATAGCCTTCGCCATCGGGAGGGATCTCGTTGTGCCTGTCCCCGCCGTTGAAATTATTCATGCGATCGTTGGCGCAGACATAGTAATAGCTGGAGGCTGGATCGTAAGAACTGGGGGGCCAGTTGGCCCCTCCAAAAGATGCGGGCTTGGACACCGCTCCCTCCGTCCAGTAAGGGGTGAAAATCCGGCCCTGGTTGACCAGGGTGTAACCCTCCGGGGCGATGTCCACCATCTGAGGAACAAAGGCGTCCCCGCGGGGATAGGGCTGGGTGGAGGAAGTGGATTGTCGAGGTTCCTGGAGAACCGGCCTTTCGTCGATGCCCAGCAGGGGTTCTCCGGTGATACGGTCCAGAATATACACCCATCCGGTCTTGCCGGCCTCGGCCGCCGCCTTTCGCCATACCCCGTCGATCTCCACATCGAAGAGCATCACGGGATTGGCGGAATCATAATCCCACATGTCATGATGAACCTGCTGGAAATGCCATCGATACTTTCCCGTTTTCACCTCGATCGCAACGATCGACACGGCGAAGAGGTTGTCTCCGGCTCTCACCGATCCGTTGAAGTCAGGGCCCGGGTTGCCGGTGGAAAAATAGAGCAGATCCAATTCAGGATCGAGCGCCGGAGTTTGCCACACCGACGCCCCTCCGTGTTTCCAAACCTCGTTGTCCTGGGGCCAGGTCTCGTGGCCAACCTCACCCGGACCCGGGATGGTATAAAAGGTCCACCCCAGCGAGCCGTCCTTTGAATCGTAGGCCTTGACCCGGCCCCGGATGCCTTTCTCAGCACCGGCAAATCCGGTGATCACCAGGCCGTCATAATAAAGAGGTGCGCTGGTGATGGTGTAGCCTTCCTGCCAACGTTCCGCCTGGGTAGACCAGACCACGCCTCCCGTTTGCTGGTCCAGCGCCACCAGGCGGCCATCCAGTTGCCCCACGTAAACCTTACCCTCTCCCAGAGCCACACCCCGGCTGGTCCATCCACAACAGACGGTGGAGATATCGGGGTCGAGGTGAGCCTCATACGCCCACAGGATCTCTCCCGTGGCCACGGTGATGGCAAAAACATCGTCAGCACCGGTGACCACGTAGATCACCCCTTCATGCACGATAGGCTGAGCCTCGCCCGAATACCTGGCGCCCACACCCGAACCGCCCAGACGTGCTCTCCAAACCCCCTTGAGATCGACTACATTCTGCCGGTTAATCTGGGTCAGAGGAGAGAAACGCTGATTGAAAAGGTTTCCGCCATTGGTCAGCCATCCGCTGGTGGGCAGAGCTGCCAGGGTTTCAGCAGAGAAGGCGGGAGCGGGGGAAATCAGGCGGCTCACTGGAGCCGCATCTGAAGGGATCACCTTCTGGGCCTCCAAAGATCCTGACAACTGCGGGAGCAACACCGCCGGAATGAGAAAGAAAAGGACCACGGGGAACAAACCCAGCAACGACTCCAGTCTGATTTGTTTTTTCAAAGGATGTCTCCCAGCTGTTATTTTTTTTAAATGATAGAACTAAAGGGAGATGAAGGCAAACTCAGGTGGGACTCAAGATCATTCGGACCCAAACGGAGTGCACTGACCTGGCATTCCAAAGCGTCCACTCATCTCGCCTACGACTCCTATCTGCCGACAGCAATAGTCCTCGTCGTCGGGTTGGTTTTATCTCTGGAACTTTTTTCAGTGCTGCGTAACCTGGAGAGGAGTGAAACCGAGACAGAATTCCAAGTTGCCGTGAGTGAACTGGTGTCAGCCGTGCAGAAAGAGTTCGACACCAAGATGATCATCCTTGAGTCCATGGCGGGTTTGTACAAGGCTGGATTGAACATCTCCCCGCAAGATTTGCATGAGTTCAGCGATCCGCTCATAGGCGTTTCGGGCGAGATAGACGCACTCACATGGGTCGTGCCGGTTCGGGACGGCCAGCGGGCGGAATTCGAGGACGCGATCAAGCAAAGTGGACTCAAGGACTTCGAGATCCTGGAGCAGGCGCCGGGCGGAGAGATGGTGAGGGCCTCACAACGAGACGAGTACTTTCCTGCTCTGGGGGGACGCCCACAGGTGGACGAAGCCTTGCTGGGTTTTGATGTCGCTTCGGATCCAATTCGGGCAGAGACATTGAACAGAGCCCGCGACAGTGGAGAAGTCAGTATCACGACCTGGGTCACTCTCCTCCAGGAGTCGGACACCCCCTACGGTTTCCTTGCTTTTGTGCCGGTTTATAAAAAGGATCTACCATCTGACAGCGTCGAGAATCGCCGGAAAACTTTTGAAGGTTTTATTGTAGGTGTTTTCCGAATTGCCCGCCTGGTGGACCAGGCCCTGGCATCCCTTCAGCCAAGAGGGATTGACCTTGTTTTTTCCGATGAGTCGCCTCCGCAAGGCGAAGGCATCTTCTTTTCTTATTCGTCCCGACTTGGGATAGAGCCCAGGCTTGAGACCAGGGCCGATGATCCAGAAAGCCTGCACCACAGAACAACGCTTGAAGTAGGAGGTCGCCGCTGGACCATCCTGGCGACGGTGATACCTTTTTTCATTGAATCACACACAACCTCTGAGCCTTTGTACGGCTTATTTTTGGGATTGCTATTCACCGGTCTAGTGGGCACCTATCTTGCCACGAGTGCCCATTGAAGCAGAATAATAGTAACCCTTAACGAGACCCTGAATCAGGAAATAGCTGAACGAAAACAGGCTGAGGACGCCCTGGAAATAAGTGAAAGAACCGCCTCAGCCATAGTGAACTCCTCTGTTGACCCGGTTTTTCTCATGGACCCGGATGGCATTTTCCTTGCCGCCAATGAAGGGATGGCCAAAAGGTTCAACACTACCGTCAAGGATCTTATCGGCACGTCTGCTTACGATTTTTTGCCAGCCGATGTAGCGAAACTCAGAGCCGAAATAGTGAACCAAGCGATTTCCACCCGTGAACCGGTCCGGTTTGAAGATGAGCGCGAGGGGAGGTTCTTTGACAATCAGTTTTACCCTGTTTTTGACGAAAAAGACAACTTGGTCAGCCTTGCTGTGTACTCCCTGGAAACTACTGAGCGCAAGAAGATGGAGGAAGACCTGAAAACGAGCCAGGAGAGGTTTATCCTGGCTCAGACAGTGGGTCGTTTGGGCATCTTTGAACGCGAGCTGAAAACCGGAACAGGCTGGTGGTCAGATGAGATTTTTCGAATACTGGGAGTATCTCCCGGCGAGTACGACTGCAGCCATCAGGCTTTCCTGAGTTTCGTGCATCCGGAGGACCGGGAGCACCAAAGCCTTCGTAGCCACAAGCATTTCAAAAGCCGGCCTGTCCAGTATGGATTTCCGTATCATTTGCCCTGACGGAGAAGTTCGATCCCTCTTTACGCAGGCCAGGGTTTTCACCGATGCGTCCGGAACACCCACCCGATTACTCGGAACCCTGATGGACATCACGGAGCGCAAACAACTGGAGGTGCAGTTCCTACATTCCCAGAAGATGGATTCTATTGGAACCCTGACCGGAGGAATCGCCCACGACTTCAACAACATCATGACAGGGATCATGGGCTACACGGATCTACTGAGCTTAAGCCTGCCCGATGATCCGTCGACGAAAGCTGACCTTTCCCAGATCCAGCAACTGGCTGACCGCGCAGCCAAGCTGACGGCACAACTGTTGTCGTTCAGCCGTCAGCAGGCAATGGTCCCCAGGCCTCCCTCGATCTCAACACCGTCATTGAAAACACCCTGACGATGTTGGGGCCCATCATCGGTGAGGACATTGAACTCAAATCAATTTCCGATCCAGACCTTGGAGCCATCTGAGCAGACGAAAATCAGCTCGGGAAAATCCTGTTGAATCTGACCACCAATGCCCGGGATGCCATGCCCACCGGAGGTATGCTCACCATTGAAACCACTAATGTGACGCTGGACCGAGAATACGCGAATACTCTGGTGGGCGATGCTGAGCCGGGAGATTACGTGAGATGGAGGATTTCGGATTCGGGTGAAGGGATCGACATCGGCACTCAGGAAAAAATCTTTGATCCCTGCTACACCACCAAAGAGGTGGGGAAAGGAGCCGGCTTGGGTCTGTCCACGGTCCACGGCATCGTTAAAGAACATGGGGCTCACATCCAGGTGGAAAGTTCGCCAGGAAAGGGAACAACCTTTCAGATCTACTGGCCAATCATAGCTAAGGTGGATCCGCTGGTCTCGGGTGAAACAAAGGAACTCCTGCCTCGCGGCTCGGAAACGATCATGGTGGTGGAGGATGAAGCCGCGGTCAAAATGATGATCGAACGGGTCCTTCAATTCCAGGGATACCGGGTGTTTTGTGCGGGTTCTGCCGAAGAGGCTCAAGAGCTGTTTCGAAAATCCGATCAACCCATTGACCTTCTTTTGACCGACGTGAGGATGCCGGGTCAAAGCGGCCCTGATCTTTACACCCAACTGGTATCAGAGAACCCCGAACTCCGAGCCCTTTTTATCTCCGGCCATTCCGAGAAACCTGAAGGGGAGAGCAAATCGTCTCACCAAAGGATACCCTTTCTCCAGAAGCCCTTCCGAAGTGCGGACCTGGCGGTTTGTGTCCGAGAGGTGCTGGGCAACCAGAAGAGCAACTAAGCAATCGCCTCGTGAGTTCCCTCTGCGCCGCCCCTCTCTCCCACCACCTGTTGCTGCGGATCGATCCTTGGTAATGGTCCTGTTGCAAGTCAGGTCGCGGTGGGTGGGAACCCACCCCGAAACGATCCCCTCCCACTAAATAAATCCACCCTGGGGCCTTCTTTTTTCCTCTATCCCTCCTTGCCTTGAGTCTGCCGAAGAATTAATATGGGAACACTTTTACTGCCCATCTCTTTCAAGGAGGGACCCGATGAGAACGAACCTTTTGCGCCCATACACCCTGGGGATCAGTACCATTCTTTTGGCCTTCACGACCACAGGAATGGCTCAGGAGAATCACGACTATCCGTCACCCCGCTATCCTCAATTCGGAGAGGTCACGACCGCCGAAGACCTGCTGGAGGTGGCCAGAACGGTGGTGAGGCGCCCCTCCAGAGGAGCCAGCCTTTACCCCGGCTACGGCATCGAGCCCGGCCACAGAGCCCTGATCGTGGTGGACAGCGAACAGGACCGGATGGTAGTTGAGGCTATCGAGATGGCGATTCGGGAGGCCGGAGGAAAGCCCGATGTCTTCTACATCGACTATTCGAGTTTTTATCCTCCCATGGAGCCTGCCGATGGCAACGCCGAGGTGGAGTACTTCACCTTTCTGGCCGACAACGTGATGCGCAGCAAGATTTTCGTCGCCCAGCTGGCCAATGCGGTGGGCGAATACGACATCATCATCCACGGATCGGGAGGAGCGGATCCGGAGGTTGACGTCAAGTGGGAAAAAATGCCCTGGCAAACGGTTGACGAGTTCATCTCGGGGACGGTGGAGTTCCCCCCCGAGCTGGCCGAGGCGCTCGATAAAAAGTTGTGGGAAATGCTGCTGAAGGCCAGAAAGGTCCGGATCACCGACCCCGAGGGGACCGACATCAGCTGGACGGTCAAAAGAGAGGATCAAGAGAAGGCGATGGCAAGAGGGGGATCGGATGTGGTCTACCGAGGCCATATCATGTCCCATCCCCCGCTGGACCTGAAGGACGTCCTGGACGTCAAAGGGGTCATCGCGGGGACCTCGAATCACGCCGGCGTTTTCCCTCACATCAAGGTCTTCATTGAAAATAATGACATTACCAAGATCGAAGCCGGAGGCGCCTACGGTGAAAGCTGGAAGGCGATTTTGGAGAAGTACAAGGATGTTCACTGGCCGGGCTCTCCCGGACCCGGAATGGGCTGGCTTTATGAGGTCGCGATAGGAACCAATCCAAAGGCAACGCGGCCGGCCAACGCCATGCATGAAGCCCGGCGCATCTGGAGCTGGGAAAGAGCACGAACGGGAGTCATCCACTGGGGAATCGGTGTGGTGGGGGGAGCCCTGCCCGGAGGGCCCATCTCCAAGTGGGCCAATGAGAGAGATCTTCCCGAGGGGCACTTTCACGTTCACACCTACTTCACCACCTTTGAAATCGAGACCGAAGACGGCGAAAAAATCAAAATACTCGACAAGGGCCATCTGACGGCTCTGGATGACCCCGAAATCAGGGAGCTGGCAGCCCGGTACGGCGATCCCGACGAGTTGCTCAGGGAAGGGTGGATCCCGGCCATTCCCGGCATCAACGTTGAGGGGGACTACTGGCTTGACTATGCCAACAATCCCGCCCCCTGGATCACCAGAGAGCACCAGGAGGCTTACGGATACTGTTT
>JAPYTY010000070.1 GCA_029942065.1 Acidobacteriota bacterium
GGATTGGCCTTGGCTGTATTTACAGCCTGTGATCGAATAAACCTGAAATGGAAAGCCTGAGCAAATTTTTACCTGGGTTCCTGCGGCGCATAGCCTCCGACAATGGCATCGCCCTCATCTTCCTCCAGGAACTGTGGCCGCAGATTGTGGGAAAGGAAATGGCTGCCCACAGCCGTCCACTGAGCCTGGGAAAAAAGACACTTCTGATCTCCGTACCCAGTGAAGTCTGGCAGAATGAGCTCACCGAACTGACATCCACCTTATTGGGTAACATCAATAATTATTGGCAACTTTCCCTGGTTGAAAGAATCACATTTACGGTAGATTCTTGAGGGTAAGCCCGGATGGCGCCGGCGGTGCAGTAGAGAATTCATGCATAATAAGGGCTGATGGTTGTCGAGTCTCATCTACAACTCTATAATCGACTGCTTATGTTGTATCGATTTCTGGTTATTGCAGTAGGCTGTTTGAGCCTGTGTTCTTCACTTTGGGGACAACGCCTCACAGCAACTATCGATCTCTCGACTCTGGGCGAGGACTTGAAATTTGATACCAACAACATTCCTGTCCCTGGCTTTACAGCTACTCAGACCAACGATCTCAATTTCTCTCCCAATGTGCTGTTCTCACTCGATTCAAGCAAGGCTTTTGTGAGCATCCCGGGATCAGACAAGGTATTGGTCTTTGATCCGGCCAGTGGCCTTCCCCTGGAGCCGCAGTCTCTTCTGGAAGTGGGCGAAAACCCGGCTCTGATGACCCTCACGCCGGATGGAACCACCCTGTGCGTCGTGAGCCTGCTGCTGGAGGATAACGTTCCCCGGACCGGGGAGATTTTCAAGGGCGAGGAGATAGGGAAGATCTCCATCATTGATGTGGAAACGCTCCAGATTCAGACTCTCGATCTCACAGAAGTCTTTTTCTCCATCGGCAACAACATTGTTTTTTCCGAGGATGGAAAGACCGGCTACATCGCCTCATCCGGCACCGACCAGATCCTCCGATTTGACCTCGAAACGGCAACGGAAATCACGCCTCGACTGGATCTTACCGCCGGCACCCGTCCCTCTTCCATCACCATGGCTCCGGATTTCAGTTTTTTTGCTGTGGTCTTGACTGGATCCACTATACTCCCCCAACTGGAAACACCCGACTCCATCCTGATCATCGATCCGGCCCCCTTCACCATTACCAGCACGATCGTACCCGCCCCTCAAGAGGAATTTTTTCCACCTCACAATTTCGTGGTATCAAACACCTTGGCCATCTCTTCGGACGGACAATTTGGTTTGATCGGAGACCGCGAGTTCAGTTTAGCCGCCGGCACCAGTGGGATCGAAGACCATGCCCTTTTCCTGGATCTGCAAACTGGAGAAACCCTGGAGGTTCTGAATGTTGCAGGAGTGGCCGGCGCTTCCTTTGCCACACCCGACGGGCTAAGTTTTGTGATCCTCAGCGACCGGGAATTTGCCGTCATAGACATCGAGTCTCGACAACTGACCCGGGTGACTCCACCCTTTGCGGGATTCAAGGCCACCACCCGACCGGCCTTCTCATCTGATAAACCTAGTATGTTTGTGGCTTCCGCCATACGTGACTTCTTGATGGAATTCGATTTAGAGCGAGGTGTGTTCAATCGCTCCTTTAACCTCGGCCCGAACCTTATCATTGACAGTAACGGGACAAGTGTGACCATTCCCGCTGCCCCACTGGATGTGGCCCTGTCTCCCGACGGAAAATTCCTGACTGCCGTCAAATTCAATGCCAACACCATCGCCCTACTGAAAGAAACCACACGATTGTTTTTTCCACAGGTGGTCTCCAACCAGGATTTTTTTACGGGGATTGCAATCACCAACAACTCCCCCGAAACGGCAGTCCTCGTCTCTCAGGTTCTGGACACCTCCGGAAATCCGGTCCTGGATGATCCCAACACCGACGAACCCGATTTCGAACGGCCCGAGGACATCACCCTGGCAGCGGACCAACAGGTCTCTTTCACCGCCCGGGAACTGGTCAAAGCCACCGAGGGCTCTACCTTGACCGGGTGGCTGGAGGTGGAGAGCGATCAACCGGACTTCGCCGGTTTCTTTTTGATCGGCGATACTCAATTCCGGCGATTGGACGGCGCAGTAGGCAGTTTGACCGATTCCAAACAATGGATCCTGCCTGAAGTAAGGGTCACTGACGGCTTTAGAACCGAGATCACAATTGTCAATCCAAATGCCGAAACTGCCAATGTCAACATAGAGCTGGTCAACAGCGATGGATCCGTGGCCGAGGAGGTTTCACGCGCAGTCCTTAACAATGGGGTGTTCACTGCCTTTTTGCGTCAGGCCGATCCTCAGGATGCTTCCAGCGCCCCCCTGTTCAGTGCCACATCTTTCACGAACTTCCTCAATGGGTACGTGCGGGTTTCCAGTGATGAAGAAGGCGTGGTGGCCTTCGAGCGCTACTTCGACATCGAGCGAATCGCGTCCCTGAACGGAATTCCGATTGGAGGGAACGCCCCCTTGCCAACCCAGGCCTATTTGCCTCAATTCTCCACTTTCGGGGGTTCTGAGACCTTCCTCAAACTCATCCACACCGGCACCAGCGGTGCAAGAGTGTCTCTGTCCTTGAAGGACGACCAGGGAGAAGAGATCGCCGACACCCTGAATCTCAGATTGGACCCTTCCCAATCGATTCGAATCAACCTGGTCGATCTTTTTGGTCTGACCGATCCGGGCAGCGTCCTCACCGGATGGCTGCAGATTGAAAGTGACACACCCGGGATTGTTGGAGATGGTGAAATTCACAGTTTCTCCGGGCGGGCCATGACAACGATTCCCATTCAGGGCTCTTCGACACAACGTTTCGTCTTTTCGCATGTCGCACAGGGGTCGGGCATCTCCACCGGACTGAGCTTTCTCAACCCCGGTTCGGAAACCGCCACGGTGCAGGTGGACATCTTCAACACCCAGGGGGTCCTTCTGGATGATCTTTCCTTGACGGTGGGAGGATCCAAGCGGGTGGTCGGACTTCTCGGGGACCTTTTCTCGGGTCTGCCTGATTTCTCAGGAGGCTACATCAGAGTCTCTTCAGATCAGAATATCATCGGTTTGGAAATTTTCTTTGCAGATAATCTTGACTTCATGTCGGCGGTTCCGGCCCAGCCTATTAACTGATTGACTGCGGTCGGCCTGCTCCAGGAAAATGTGCCATAATCGGGTCGAGAAATCATGAACCGCCTCATTCTCTTAGTTTGTCTCGCCTCCATGACCTGGGGGCAACTCTCGGCCCAAGGCGTGGATTTTGCCGGTTCGTACTACCATTTCAGTCTGGCACGGATGCATGAACTTCGCGAAGAATACCGAGAGGCGATCTCGGAATTCGAGCAGGCCATATCACTGGATCCACAGAGCGCCTCCCTGAGAGTCGAATTCGCCGAAACCTTATGGAAGGCGGGCCGGACCCCAAGAGCGGTAGAAATGTGCCAGCTGGCCTCGGAACTGGATCCTCAGAACAGCGATCCACACTTCCTGCTGGGCCAGATCTATTCCACATTCAGAAGTGGCGAACAGGTCACTATGCGCGACCGGGCGATCGAGGAGTTTCGGCTCACCGTGGAACTGGACCCGGAGCATTTCGCGGCACTGTATGACCTGGGCCGGCTATTGCTGAGCCGAGAGGACTACCGGGAAGCCGTTGAGGTCATGGACCGCTTCATCGAGCTGCGCCCCTGGATCGTACCGGGCTATGATCTGAAGGCCAAGGCGCATGACCAGCTCGGGGAAGTTAGCGACGCGATTGAAGCACTCGAGGAATCCCTGCTCTACGACAACACCAACGTTGAAACCGTCAAATTCCTGGGCCAACTCTACGAGCGGACCGGCCAATACGCAAGCGCGCAACAGCTCTACAGCCGGGCACTCACCGATGTCACGGATCCGGATATGCAATACCGGCTGGCGCTTCTCTTCCTGGATCAGGATCGCCCTGGCGAAGCCGCTACCCTCCTCAGGGATCTTTCCCAACATTATCCCAGGAATATGCAGATCCGAATGGCCCTCGGTCGAGCCCTCACAGGTCACATGCGATACGCGGAAGCCGCTGAGGTTTTCGAGGAAGCCCTGGCGACGGACCCCGAAAATTACGGAATCAATTTCCAATTGGCTGAAATCGAGACCCTTTTGGGAAAACGCCAGGAGGCTATCTACCGCTTCCTGCGGTTACGAGAATTGGGTGATTCCCAAGACCAGATCGACTCCATCGACACCAATCTGGCGCTTCTCTATCAAAGAACTCGTCAGTTTGACGAAGCCATTGAAATATTTCGCAGAATCAGGGAAGAACACCCTGAGGATGTCTTCGCCTCCCTCCGCCTGGTATACGCTCTCAGAGATGCGGAAAAACTTCCGGAAGCTTTGCAATTGAGTGAAGAACTTTTTGATCAAAGCGCTGGGCGATCCTACGAGGAAGAGCCCAACAAAACGTATCTTGTGATCGCTCGGGCACAGGTACTCTCTGCTGCCGAGCAACTGGACGAGTCCACCGGTTTACTCAATGAAGAAATCCGGAACCATCACGACCCTCAGGAACTCTATTTGGCTTCCAGTCAACTCTATGTTGATCACAAGCGGTTCCAGGAAGCGAAGGACGTAATCCAGGAAGCCCTGACCCGATATCCGGAAAGCGAGAGGATGCAATTCCAACTGGGAGCCATTTACGAACGGCAGAAGGAATGGGATGAGGTCGAATCCATATTCAAGGGCATCCTGGAGAACCATCCTCAACATTCAGGAGTCCTGAACTATCTGGGCTATATGCTTGCCGATCGAGGGATTCGACTTTCAGAGGCCCTTACCTATATCCTGAAGGCGGTGGACATCGAACCCCACAACGGTGCCTACCTGGACAGCCTGGGCTGGGTTTACTTCAGGCTGGAACGGTATGATCAAGCCGAGGTTAATCTTCTGGAAGCGAGCCGACTGGTCGATTCAGATGCGACCATCTTTGCCCACCTGGGGGATCTTTACCGTGCCCTGGGTCAGGATGAGAAAGCTCAAGATTACTATGAGTTGTCCCTTCGTTTTGCCGAACAGGAAGAACTCGAGGAAGTGCAAAAAAAGCTCTCTGAGGTCGAACAGCGACTCCCTAGACAACCTTGACAAGACTTGCGATTCCTTCGTTCGCCAAGATCAACTGGATTTTAAAAATCCTTGGGAAGCGCAGGGATTGCTATCATCAGATCAGTACGATCTATCAAACCATCGATTTAAAGGAAGAAGTCGTCTTTGAAACGACTCGCAGCCGGACCATCCAACTGGAAATCAAGGGCCGCCCCGTTGCCCGGGGCAAAGAAAATCTATTGTACCGGACCGCCGAATTATTGAGAAACAGCTGTGGAGAGCAGTCGGGCGTCCGAATCAGTCTGAACAAGAGGATCCCGGTTGGAGCGGGTCTGGGAGGAGGTGCCGGCAATGCTGCGATGGCACTTTTAGCCCTCAATCAGCTTTGGCAATGCCGACTCGATCGGGAGGCTCTGGAAGGCCTGGCAGCCCAGCTGGGCTCGGACATTCCCTTTTTTTTGATGGGAGGGACGGTTGCCGCAGGGGGACGCGGGGAACAATTAGTCCCCTTGCCGGACACGGGGGAGATGCAGACTCTGATACTCCTTTACCCGAATTTTGAACTCGCCAGCAGCGATGCCTATGCTCTCGGCCGGTGGGACGATTGTGATGAAAAAGCCGTATTGACACGGGATAACCTGGATACTACAATTCAGCGTCTTCTCCGGGCTCTGGACCCAAAGGAAGACAGTTGGCCACTACTGGAGAATGATTTCGAAGACGCTCTCTTCACAAACTACCCCATTCTGGTCAAGGCTCAATCAGCACTGGAAAAGGCGGGCTGCAAAAAGGTAATGTTGTGCGGAAGTGGGTCGACACTATTGGGATTCGGTAGCATCAGGCCAGTGAAAGAAGCCGTGGAAAAGCTTTCGAACCAACAAATCGGAGAGGTTTTCACCTGTCAGACTCTCTCCAGGGATCGATATAGAAATTTTCTCAGCAATGCAGGTCTGAAGGATGTCTAAACTCAGAGTTTTCTCCGGCAAAGCCAATCCCACTTTGGCCAATGAAATTTGCGATCATCTAGGCACTCCTCTGGGGAAAGTCAAGCTCACCCGTTTTAGCGACGGCGAAGTCAACTTCCAGATCCTGGAGAATGTTCGAGGAAAAGATGTCTTTATCATCCAGCCCACCTCGCCACCCGTGAACGAAAACCTTATGGAGCTTTTGATCATGATCGATGCCTTCAAAAGGGCATCGGCCCAGCGCATCACGGCGGTGGTTCCGTACTACGGGTATGCCCGCCAGGATCGCAAGGACCGACCTCGCGTCCCCTTGTCCTCCAAACTGGTTGGCGATTTACTGTCCGCGGCAGGAGCTCAACGGCTTTTGACCATGGATCTGCACGCAGGTCAAATTCAAGGTTTCTTTAACATTCCGGTGGACCATCTATTCCCGATGCCCATTTTCCTGGAGCATATCCAGCAAATGGGAGTCGACAATTTGATGGTAATTTCACCGGATGCAGGAGGGGTCGAAAAAGCAAGGGCCTACGCCAAAAGGATGGGAACCTCCCTGGCCATTATCGACAAACGGAGGGTCGCCGAGAATGAAGCCGAGGTCATGCACATCGTGGGAGAGGTCAAGGACAAGAACGTGATCATCATAGACGATATGATTGACACGGCAGGAACCCTGGTTCGGGCTACCGAAGCACTTGTGAGAGAAGGTGCCCGCCGAATTTTTACCGCGGCAACCCATGCGGTCCTCTCTGGACCAGCAATCCAGCGCATCAACGAGTCCGCCTTCGAGAGTGTTCTTGTCACCAACACCATCCTCCTGCCGGAGGAAAAAACGGTGCCAAAAATCAAGGTGGTCAGTGTGGCCGGGCTGTTGGGTGAAGCCATCAAGTCTATCCACGAGGAAACATCGGTCAGCAAATTATTTGTCTAAGGGGGGCTTATCGCCCCTACAACGCTGGAAAATCTTGTAGCGGCCGTTCTGTGAACGGCCTCCGGAATGTGGTCGCACGGCCGGGCGACCCTACATTTCCTCCCCGAAAAACGCAAAACGGCACAGGAACATAAACGTTCGAATGGATATTAGCCCGGATTATGCATAGGTTCTCGTGACGAAGCGCCGAAGGCGCCGGCCTGACAAGGCCGCGCGACGGGAGGGCCCCGCAGGCGTACCAGTAGGTACGTTGAGGAGACCGACCGAGCGCAACACCGTCAGGATGGATGATTTTTCGCTTCGCTCAGATGAAGGCGGACGGCGATGCAGTCGAGAATTTATGCATATTCCGGGCTAGAGAATTGTGCAAAGTAGGGACAAAGGGTTAGAATAACGGTTTTTGAATTTCCTGATGGAGTTTGAGATATGGACCAGGTAACGGTACAGGCTGAGGAGCGGGAACAACTGGGGAAAGGCCCGAACCGCCGTTTGCGCGCGCAAGGTAGACTCCCGGCAGTGATTTACGGCCATGGAGTCCAGTCCCAGGCGGTGAGTGTGGCAATCCGGGATGTTGACCACATCCTTCGTTCCGAATCCGGACACAACACCATTTTCAAACTGGAGGTGGGCAAGAGCTCAAATAATGTGCTCATCAAAGACTACCAGTTGGATCCGCTTCAAGGCACCCTTTTACACGCCGATTTCCTGACCGTCTCCATGGATGAAAAAATGACCTTTGCTGTCCCGATTCAGACCGAAGGGACTTCAGTGGGGGTAGTAGCCGGAGGCGTACTGGATCTGGTTCTGAGAGAAATCGAACTGGAGTGTTTCCCGGCAGACCTGCCGGATCACATCGTGATCGATGTAACCGATCTCGAAATAGGCGATTCCATCAGAGTGGAAGCCTTGAACCTGGACCTTTCCAAGGTCAATGTTATTTCTGATTCTGCTTTGGTTGTTCTGACCGTTGTACCGCCACATGTGGAGAAGGAGCCTGAAGAGGTTGCCCTCGAAGAAGAAGAACTCCTGGAAGGCGAGGAAGCTGGAGAACCCGAGGTGACCGGGAAAGGCAAGGACGCGGCCGAAGAGGAGACCAAGAAAGAAGAGGAGTAACGTTCGCGTGTACTTGGTCACCGGTCTTGGCAATCCAGGCCGCTCTTATTCGAAGACAAGGCACAACGTCGGGTTCATGGTGGTTGACTGGATGGCTAAAGAGGCGGGAAGGAAGTTTGCTCCTCTCGGAAGCTATGCCCTGACCTGCACCACGGAGCGAAACGATACGACCGTGATTCTCGCTAAACCTCAGACTTATATGAACTCCAGCGGGTTCGCTACCCGCCAGCTTGTGGCCCACTACGGCGTGGACCTGCCGAAGACACTCATCATCTACGATGATCTGGCCCTTCCCCTGGGTACCATTCGCATCAGGCGATCCGGCGGGTCGAGTGGCCAAAAAGGGATGCAATCGATCATTACGGCTCTCGGAACCGAGGATGTGCCCCGCTTGCGAATCGGCATCCTGCCGGAGGAACCACCGCCTGACGACTATTCTGATTTTGTTCTGAGACGTTTCAAGAGGAAAGAACGTCCTATTCTCGAGGAAGTACTGGATCGATCAATTGCGGCAATCGATATTGTCTTGTCCGACGGAATCGAGCAAGCGATGTCTCTGTACAACTAACCCGGACTAGATAAAGGTTAACAACGCATGAGCACATACATCATTTTCTTCCCTTTAATTGGACTCCTTGGCCTCATTTGTGCAGGGGTGATCTACTTGGGCATCAAGAAAATCGGCGTTACCGATGCTCAAATGTTAGAACTCTCCGAATCCATTCACGACGGTGCCATGGTTTTTCTACGCCGTGAATACAGCATCCTGCTCGCCTTCATTCTCCTGGTTTTCGTTTTTCTCTATCTAGCCATTTCTACCTGGACAGGGATCGCGTTTTTGTGTGGTGCCTTCAGTTCCATGCTGGCCGGGTTTTTCGGGCTGAAAGCCGCCACCCGCGCCAATGTCCGCACCACCCAGGCCGCCCGGGCTTCCGGTATTGAA
>JAPYTY010000071.1 GCA_029942065.1 Acidobacteriota bacterium
GGCCTGGGGTGGCCGGGCTACTCACTGCTGGAGTCTTCGTCGAGAAAACGGAGATCGAGTCCTTGGTAGGCTTCAATGCGCCGGTCCCTCCAGAATGGCCATTGGCGCCGAGTTTCCTCGATCTGAGTCAGATCGCACTCCACCACCAAAATTTCCTCTTTTTCGGCGGAGGCCCGGGCCAGGACACGTCCCAACGGATCACAGACAAAGGACTGTCCCCAGAAGGTCAGGTTGCCCTCTCGGCCCACCCGGTTAACGGCGGCAAGAAAGACGCCATTGGAAATGGCGTGGCCTCGTTGCACCGTTTCCCAGGCCGATTGCTGGGCCTGGTTTTCCAGGTCGGATGCACCCTCCAGCCAGCCGATGGCGGTTGGATACAAGATCAGCTGGGCTCCCTTCAAGGCCGTCAAACGGGCTGCTTCCGGGAACCATTGGTCCCAGCACACCAGAACACCCAGTTCTCCGTAAGGCGTGGAGTGGCTTTGAAATCCCAGGTCGCCGGGAGTGAAGTAGAATTTTTCATAGTAGCAGGGATCGTCGGGTATATGCATCTTGCGATATTTACCCGCCACCCCACCCTGGTTATCAATGATGGCTGCACAGTTGTGATAGATGCCGGACGTCCATCTCTCAAAGATGGAGGCGACGATTACGACCTGCAGTTCCTTGGCTATCTTTCCCAGCTGCTTGGTGGTGGGTCCGGGAACCGGCTCGGCCAGGTCAAAAAAATGGGCGTTTTCCTCCTGGCAAAAATAGGGAGAGCTGAAAAGCTCCTGCAAGCAGATCACCTGAGCGCCTCTGGCCGCCGCTGTTCGAATATGGTCGATGGAGTGTTGAAGATTGTCCTGGGGATTTTCACCACAACCCATCTGAATAAGTCCGAGACTCACCGTCTGGGGCGACGAAACGGGATTTTTGGACGCGTTATCTTGAAATTCTTGGGGTGTCATCCGGTGGCGGGATTATAGCATGGCCGTTGTCGGAATAAGGTGAGTGAAAGGCGCTGTGACGGCGGGTTGCGTTGACTGTGACAGGTTCGCTTGGTATCATTCGCGGGTTGATTCGGAGGAGAGTTTGGGTCCGTTTCAGGTACTCGCAGCTTTAGAAAAACCAACCAACGTTCCGATTTCCATGAGCTATTCCGATGCGTAGCTGGAAAAAATTTCGAACCTCGCTTCGCGAATGGAAAATGGTGACGAAGGTCCTCCTGTTTCAAAACCATCCCATGCTGGTGCACATCATCCCCATGCGCCGTTGCAATTTGTCCTGTACCTATTGCAATGAATTTGATGATCACTCCGAGCCAGTTCCTGTTGAGAAAATAAATCGCTGGATCGATCGTTTGGCGGACCTGGGCACATCGATCGTTACCATCAGCGGCGGGGAGCCCCTCATGCATCCCGAACTGGAGAGTGTCATTGCTCGAATCCGCCAGCGGAAAATGATTTCAGGTCTCATCACCAACGGGTACCTGCTCTCCCGCAAGCGGATTGGTTCCCTCAATGACTCGGGCCTGGAACATTTACAGATCAGCATCGACAATGTTGAGCCCGATGAGACTTCCATGAAGAGCCTGAAGGTGCTGGACAAAAAGCTTCGCTATCTGGCTGAGCTGGCCGATTTCAAGGTTAATATCAATTCCGTGCTGGGGTCGGGAGTCAAGAATCCGGAGGATGCTCTGGTGATCGGGCGGCGGGCCGTCGAGTTGGGCTTCACCTGTACCGTGGGCTTGATCCATGATGGAGCCGGGGCCCTGAAACCCCTGGCCGGCCGCGAAAGGGAAATCTTTCTGGAACTGCGGGATCTTGGGAAAAAAGGCTATGCGCGGGGCAACAAGTACTTCCAGGACAATCTGGTCAATGGAAAGTCCAACGGATGGCGATGCCGTGCGGGCGCCCGTTATCTGTATCTGTGTGAGGATGGACTGGTGCACTACTGCTCCCAGCAGCGCGGCTACCCGGGAATTCCCCTGGAAGACTATGGCCTGGAGGATATCAAGCGTGAATATCTGACCGACAAACCGTGCTCGCCGACCTGCACCATCTCCTGCGTTCATCATGCTTCCATTGTTGATTTCTGGCGATCGCCTCAGATCCTGAAGGCCTTTCAGCCGGATCTCCCGCCTGGACCCTCCTCCAAGCCTGTACCCATGGATGACCTGTTGCAGCTGGAATAGGAAGACGCTGACCCCTGACCGCTGACCGAGCGCTGGTCTTCGACCAGCGCATTTGGGTCAGTCGGCACGATTTTGTAGCGGCCGCTCTATGAGCGACTCTCGGGAATCGGCGCACTGAGGCGCCTCCCACACTCCGGAAACGTGGAACCTGGAACCGAGAGTTTCAGTGTTCTCCACGCGGAGCCTAAGCGACGCGTTTCTCCACTCCGAGCGTTAGCGAGGGGTTGCTCTGCGTGCGAAGCACGCTTCTCCTGACTCCCTCGTGTCAGCGGTCAGGGGTCAGTTCTTCCCGGGCCATCTCAAACACCCGGTCAAACATCTTCCTGGTGAGTCGTCCCGTCTGGGTGTTCTGCTGGCTGGGATGGTAGGAAGCAATGAGGGTGGTTTTTTCATCCAGTTGATAGCTGGAGGCGTGGGCGAACTTTGGAAGAGGCTTGGGGACATGCCATTGGAGTTCCCGACGAGCCCACCAATAGGCTTGCCAGGCAATCCGTCCCAATGCCACCACGACACCGACACGATCGAGAAGCTTCAGCTCCCATCGCAGATAATGCCGGCAATCCATGAGTTCCTGTCGGGTCGGCTTGTTCAGGGGGGGGGCACAGTGGAGAGCGGCGGTAATGTAGGCATCCCGAAGTTGTAATCCATCCTCGAGATCCCGGCTGGTGGGCTGGCTGCAAAAGTCAAAGCGGTGAAGGGTGTCGTAAAGGAAATTTCCACTTCGATCTCCCGTGAACATTCTCCCGGTTCGGTTGGCTCCATGCCCGGCGGGAGCCAGTCCCAGGATCAACAAGCGGGCCGATCGTGTCCCTAAAGAGGGAACCGGTTTCCCCCAATAGCTCCAGTCCCGGTAGGCTCGTCGTTTCTCGCGTGCAGTCTTTTCACGATGCTCGACCAGTCGCGGGCAGATCCGGCACTGAACCAGCTCTTTTTGCAGCTGCGTGAAGGTCTTTTTGATAGTCACCGGATGGATAAAATGGGGCTTTTAAGGATTCGCGTTGAGTATCTCATCACGAAGGTTGCTGGTCTGGGTAAAGCTGGCTCCCGCATTGGTACTCTTGTACAGGACATATCCCTGGGTAATCGCCCAGACAATACTGGGATTGGAGGGGGCAAAGACCAGGACCGACATATTGCCGTCGTTTGAGAGAACTTTGGTGCTGGTTGCGAGCCCGTTAGTGGAAAGATAGAGACCATCACTCTGACCGTACAGTACCCGAGTATTGTCCTGGGGGGAAACGGACAGGGTGTAACCGGAAGTGAAGATCTGGAATTGCTCCCAGGTAATACTCGCATCGGTGGATCGATAAAGCGCTCGATCCAGTTCACCATCCGCGATAGCGTAAAATCTGCTTCCATCGGCTGAAACATCGAAGTAGGTGATGGCTTTGTTTTGCATCGAAGGTGCAAACCGGGCCCATGTATTTCCCCCATCCGAACTCTTGAGAAAGCCTGGACTCAGATCAGGGTCCTCACGGTTGAAGGCGAAGGGGGAAAGGAGTGAAGGATTGGAGGAGGCTTCCCGGAAATAGACATACTCACTGCGCTCATCGTTGGGGGCGACCTCGAGACGTTCCCAGTTGGCTCCTCCATCCGTGGTCGCGAAAATTCCTCCTTCAATATATTCTCCTGCCGAGATTCCTTCACCGAAGAAAGAGGTTTCGCCTCCGGAGATGGCCAAAATGGCATGAAGAGCATTGGCGGGATCAGCATAGACGGCCGTCGTTCTTCCGCCATTTTGTTGAGTCCCGCAGTTGATCCTGGCCCAGGTCATCCCTCCGTCTTCTGACTTGTAGGCGCCTCCTGAGTTACTGGGAAGACTGCCGGTCAGGGGACCCGGTCCGCCGCCGGTTGTCACCGAGTAGACGATTTTCGGATCCGATTTGGAGATGCCGATGTCGTAAATCTCCGTGTAGAGACCCTCGGTATGGCGCAGTCCAAACCGGAAGCGTTCTCAGGTGGCCCCGTCATCGGTGCTCTTGAGAAATCCGTTTCTTTCCGTGCCCACGATCAGAATGTTGGGATTGGTCGGGTGGACGGTGAGCGACCGGAACGGGTTGTCTCGGTCAGCCCCGTCCGGTCCAGGGGGCCCCTGGATGATTTTATCTCCGTTGCCCAGGGCATTGCCGCAGGGATCTTCCCCCTGCGGTCCGTTGTCAATCGAAAAAGCCGTGCTGGAACTGCTCAAGGTCGCCAGCGATCCGCTGGTTTTCTGACGAAAACCCACCATCGCAAATGCCTTATCCGATTGAGCATAGAGGCTGCCTTGGAATTCGGGGGCAATGCCACCAAAGATCTGGTCGATAAACTGTGCTAGCTGGGCTCCGGCGAGGATATTGATGGTGGTCTGGCCGGCCGTCTGGCCGTTCTGATCCAATAGCAAGAGATCAATGCTGGCGTCTGAGACACCCGGATTGGCCATAGCGATGGCGGTATCAGCCATGGAGTGTCTCTCGGCAAAGACATGGTGGGCAGGGCTCAAAGGTGAACTGGGAACGGAAACCTCGAACCCACCGATGTTGTAGACGATGGTTCCGGTAAGCTGTGAGTTGGAGTTCTCCGAGGCCACGGTGGCGTACCCGGTCTGGGGGCTTCCTGAGCCGTCGGTTTCCAGCTTGAGAACACCCCCGGCAGGAATGGAGTAGCTGAGCGAACTTTGTGGCACTCCATCGAAGATCAGAGCCAGAACATCTCCATTGGCGTCCCTGAATGCGATGGTTCCAATGTCTTCGATAGTGGCGGGGTTGGTGAGAATGATCTCGGAGCGGATACCTCCTCCGTCCGCAATTTGCGGAAAGATCAATGTTTGAGCGGAAAGGGATGTCGAACCTGACAGGGGAGTGAGACAGAGGAAGACAAAGAGTGGAGATGAATATTTGAATCTTCCCCAGAAGGCCATTGAGATCAAGTCCTCATTATTCCTTTCTAGTGTAGTCTATTTCAGAAGACCGCTGGTCTTCGACCAGCGCGTTTCACGTGTCATGTTTCACGTTTCATGATAGGAAGAAAGAAGCCCCGCGCCGATTCCGAAGAGCCGCTCATAGAGCGGCCGCTACGAATTGGTAGAAAATCTGAAATCCGAAGTCCCAAATCCGAAACCACTGCTTCTCCACACCGAGCGCCAGCGAGGTGTTTCTCCAAGCTGAGCGTCAGCGAGGCGTTTCTCCGCGCGCCAAGCGCGCTTCTCCTGACTCCTGACTTCTGTCTCCTATCTTCCATCTTCTGTCTTCTTCCGTTGCCTTGTGGCCCACCAGGCCTTAATATTTAGCCCATCGTGGCTGAAAGACCATTTGATGTGGCTATCGTGGGGGCTGGTCAGGCCGGCTGTACCCTGGCCGGAAAGATCGCTGAGAAAGGGGTCAACCCGGCAACGGGTGAGCCGCTTAGAATGGTTGTGTTTGATCGTGGGCCCTACCTGAAGGGAAAATCGATTCCCGGCTATGGGTCGCATGAGCGAAGGCGAATGTTCACCAACATCGGTCAGGACTTTGTGGGCAGATATACCCGGTGGACCGGGATGCCTGCCGGAGCCATCCGGAAGGTTCCCATCCTGCCCGGCCAGGAAGTGTTCCTTCAGAGAACCCCCTCCATTTTTGGCGGAGGGACTCTTCACTATACCGCGCGGACCCGGGCCCCGTTTGATATCGACCTGCAGGTCTGGGAGGAGGAAACAGGTGCGGACTGGGGCCCCAGTATCCTCAAACCCTTCGGAGAACAGATCCATCGAGATTTCAATATCCACGTCAGACCGCCGGAGACGTTGTGTCGACTGGATCATCTGGTTCGGGACGCCGCAAATTCCTCCGGGTACGAGCTCTCCGACTTTCCTATTGCCAAGCAGAACTGTCTGTTGTCGGGCTACTGTGATGGGGTCAATATGTGTAAGTACGATGCCAGACAGGGGAGTTTTGTGGCCTATTTGCCTTTGGCCGAGGGACGAGGGGCTGAAATGGTGGACAATGCCGCTGTCGAGAGGATTCTCATCGACCGGTCCCGGGGACAAGCCAAAGTGACCGGCCTGGAATATGTGCAGGATGGAGTGCACAAGAAGATGGATGTCCCCCATGTGATCGTCTCAGCCGGAAACTATGGGACGCCCCCCTTGCTGTATCGTTCAGGTTATGGACCTGGGGAACTCACCGAAAATCTGGTGGTCGAGAATCGCAACGTGGGGCGGAACACGGATAATCGGCCCGAAGCCTTCGGGCCGGTTGGAATTTTTGACGAACCGGTCTCAGATGGGGCTTTTCGGCACGGAAATGCCTACTACGTCTATCATGATCTGGACTCCAGTCACCGCTATAACCGGCTGGCTATCAGCATTTGGGCCAGACAGATTCCCTATCCTGATCGGGTGGCCATCGACCCCATGGCGCCCCAGTTCGGTCGTTCCCACAAGCAGTACATGAGCGGCATCAATGATTCCGGCGGGATGACCCGTGCAAAGGCCGAAATTACCAGCCAATGTATTACCAAACTGGAACTGGTCAGGCCGCGCAATATCCGCGGCTGGATCAACGAGTGGGGTGAGCAGATCTATCCCGGACACGACCCCCGGATCATTCATGCGATGGAACAAGGCCGTGAGGTCATTTATGACCTGCTCAAGAAGATGGGAGCCCGGGAAGTGGTGGGAATGGAAAAACCGATCCGAGTGCATCATCTGGAGGCCTTCGTGGGTTCCTGTATTGTAGGCACTGATCCCAGCAACTCGGTGGTCAATCCGAACTTTGAAACACATGATGTGGAAGGACTCTTCATCTGCGACGGTAGTGTGGTTCCTCGGGCTGCCAGCCAGGGATATGCAGGAACGGTGGCGGCTTTGGCGTTGCTGGCCGCTTCCCGGATCGTGGCCAGACACTTCAGCAGGGGATGAAGTCATGAACAAAGAGATTTGTAGATGAGGCGATCTCGACGTAGGATCCCCGGGCTTCTGTTCTCCCTGGTGTGGGTCTCCCTGATGATCGCAGAGCCTGCGGCGTCAGAACTGGGATCTTCGGCGCTCGAACCCACCCTCCATGCCCGGGCTCTGGACCGGGCTTCCCGGTTGCCCCGACTCCGGAGCCTGCTGGTGTCGATCGATGGAGAGCGGGTCGAAGAGCAATATTACAACGGTGCCGGGGCATCGGACGGGGCCAATCTGAAATCGGCCTCCAAAAGCATCCTTTCCATCCTGGTGGGGATCGCCCTGGATCAGGGGTACCTTCGGAATGTTCGCGACACGATCGGACAGTTCTTTCCCCAGTATCTGGACGAGACGGATGATTCTGGCAAGCAGGCGATCACGATCGAGGATCTGTTGACGATGCGGGCAGGCCTCGAGAGTACCAGCAGTCGCAACTATGGGCGGTGGGTGCAGAGCAGCAACTGGGTGCGGCACGCTCTTTTGCGGCCCATGACCGACCAACCGGGGGGTCGCATGATTTACAGCACCGGCAACTCGCATCTGCTTTCGGCCCTGCTGACCGAATCGACCGCGATGAGCACCCTGGACTTCGCTCGCCGTTACCTGGCCGATCCGCTGGGCATCCGGATTCGCCCCTGGATGCGTGATCCCCAGGGAATCTACTTCGGGGGCAACGAAATGCATCTGACGCCGCGAGCCATGCTCGAGATCGGTGAGCTATACCTGAACCGCGGTCGCGCGGGTGATCAGCAGGTGGTTTCCGCGGCCTGGATCGAAGAGTCCTTCAAGCCGCGCACCCAGTCGCGCTGGAGCGGAAACGAATACGGCTATGGCTGGTGGATCCGGACGCTGGCCAGGCACAGAGCTTTTTTCGCCTGGGGCTACGGAGGGCAGTTCATCTTCCTGGTGCCCGAGCTCGAAATGGTGGTAGTGGTCACCTCGTCGGCCGCGCCCCGGCGGGGCCGACGAGGGCATCGGCAGGCTATCTACGACCTGATGGAGCAGGATCTCCTGCCCGCCGTCAGGTGATTACTGGGCGGCCGCCAGCGAGGTGATCTTGCTTTTGTCCGGATAAAGTACGCCCACGCCTCCGTCGGGAAGAGCGCGGGTGCTGTACCAGACGTTTCCGTCGCTGCTGACGTCGATCTTGGGCATGTCGCTTCGCCGGGGCGTTGGGTAATAGGTGAAGGTCTCCGTGTCGGAGTCGAAGCGCGTGAGAACCCCGCCCAATCCCCCATCGCTCATCCAGATCAAGTCGGTGTTGCGATCCACCATCACGCTGTAGGGCTCCGCGAATCGGGAGACCATGTCATATTCCACTCGTTCACCCGTTTCCAGGTTGATCTTACCCAGCTTTCCCTGGCTGTAGACGCCGTACCAGATGATTCCCTGGGAATCGAAGCCCAGTCGCCGCGTGACGCAGGGGGGATCGACCAGGGCCTCGTAATCGGTGAAGGTTTCCGTCTCGGGATCGAACACGGAAACCCTACAGCCGTACAGTTCGGCCAGAGCAGGCGTGCCGTCGGGACTCACATCCATACCGTAGGGCATCGATCTCTTGGTGGGGACACGCCAGATGTCAATCTCCTTGGTCTCACGGTCCCACTTGCCCAGCCCGTCACCGTAGATCAAGGTGAACCAGACATTCTCCTGGGAATCCAGAACGGGTGTGTGCCCACCCAGGAATCCCTCAGTTCCTGAGGCATCGTAGGGATAGCGTTCCATGGTCCCGGTTTTGGGGTCCAGCTGTCCCAGATGGCCCTTATCGACCTCCGCCCAGTAGACATACCCTTCGGAATCAACGGTCAGGCCGTGGGGATCACCCTCCGGATCGGGCAACTCGAAATCAGTGACCTCTCCCGTTCGCGGATCGAGTCGGCCCACCGCATGGGGAAGGGTGCGTTCGGTGTACCAG
>JAPYTY010000072.1 GCA_029942065.1 Acidobacteriota bacterium
CCTGCTCTGCGGTCAGCACCCCGACCAGAGTGACCCGGGGAAAGTCGTGACCTTTGGCGATCATCTGGGTGCCGACCAGAATGTCGGTGTCACCGGCGGCAAAAGCACCTAAAATCCTCTGAAAGCTCCCCTTTTTCTGGACAGTATCCCGATCCATCCGGTCGATCCGGGCACCGGGGAACAGCTCGCCAAGGAGCTGCTGGACTTTCTCGGTCCCTTGTCCCAGGAAAAAGATGTACTCCCTGGCGCAGACCCCACACCGCTTTGGAAGGGATCTCAGGAAACCGCAGTAATGGCAAACCAGCCGGTTGGAGTGGCGGTGGTAGGTGAGGCTGATACTGCAGTTGTCGCAGCTTTCGGTATGACCGCAGCTGCGGCACAGCAGTGCCGCGGCGTAGCCCCGGCGATTGAGCAGGATAAGAACCTGCTCCTTGTCGTTTAGGCGCTGGGCAATCGATCGAGCCAGGACATCGGAGACGACCACGGCCTTGCCATGTTTTTGAAACTCCTCCCGCATGTCGACCACCTCGACGGTCGGGAGTGGGCGCTCCAGAATGCGGGAGTCCAGCGATTCATACTCCAGCCCTTCCCCCTGGACCGACTGATAGTAAGTCTCCAGCTGAGGCGTCGCACTGCCCAGAATCACCAGGGCCCCTTCCAGCTGGCCCCGCTTGCGTGCTACGTCGCGGGCATTGTAGCGGGGTAGATCCTCCTGTTTGTATGAACCATCATGTTCCTCATCGACGATAATCACGCCAAGGTTCTCAAGGGGAGCAAATACCGCGGAACGGGTTCCGACCACCACCTGGGCCTCTCCCCGTCGAATTTTCTGCCATTGATCAAAGCGCTCCCCTGCGGAAAGAGCGCTGTGAAGAATCGCCACCTGCTCGCCGAACCAGGCCCGGAAGTAACGCGATATCTGGGGCGTCAGCCCGATCTCCGGCACCAGCACCAGCGCCGACCGCTCCCGGGCCAGGGCTTCGGCGATGGCGTTGAGGTAAATCTCGGTCTTTCCGCTTCCCGTCACCCCATGAATCAACATGCTGCGGAATTCGGACGAGGCCAGGTGCTTCTGGATCTTGCTGAAAATGCGCTGCTGATCCGGATTCAACACGTGCTTCCGGACTTCCGGAGAAGACTCGGAATGGGTCCAGGGAGAACGATAGGCCTCGACCTCCTTCATTTCAATCATGCTTTTGGAGGCCAGGGTCTTGAGAACCGACTGGCTGCACCTCATGCGGCGCAAAAAGGGCTGGACCACCACCGGAAGCGGCAACCGAGTCAATTGCTCCAGTACTTCCCGCTGGCGGGCGGTGAGCTTTTCTTCCCTGGGGGTGACGCCGACCACGGCCAACTGTCGCTTCTCCGGCCAGAATTTTCCCGAGAGATGGTCCTTTCCCACCTTTCGGGCCAGCAGCCCGGGAGGCAGCATGACCTTCAGAGTCTCCCCGGGGGGAGCCAGATAGTAGGCAGCCACCCACAGGCCCAGTTCCAGGAGCCTTCGGGATAAAAGGGGTTCCCGGTCAAGCAGCTGGCGGATGGGCTTGACCTCACCCGGACGGGGCTCCTGGTGGACCCGGACCGTCATGCCAACCAGGTGCTGTCTTCCAAAGGGGACCACCACCCGGCTCCCCGGAGTCAAATCCTTTTTCATGGAGTCCGGAACCGCGTAGGTGAAAGTTTGGAAGAGCGGCCGGGGGACGGCGATGTCGGCAAAGGTTTCAGGGGTCATGGGTTATGAGGAGGGAGCCTGGAGCCAGGAGGCGGAAAGTGGGAGACTGAAGGTGCTGGGTTGGGAGTCCCATGTTTACCTTAACGATATTGCCATTTAGCGCCCTTTGAAAGAAAACCGCAACCCTAAGATTGGGCTTCCTAGCCCTGAAGGGGCGGAATTGAATAGCCTGGGGCGTGTGAGCCCCAGGTTGTTTGGGTCAGTCATTGAAGGAGCCCTGTAGGGACGATGTCAGGCCCATTGACAGTTTCCCTACATCACCCCTACAGGGCACCCTTGTTTAACGAACAATTGAGCCTGGGGCTCACACCCCAGGCTATTTCGCATCACCCCTTCGGGGTTCTGGACCTCATACCACCAAGACTTCCCATGCACTCTCGGAAGGCCGCTCACAGAGCGGCCTCTACAATAGGACCGCTCTTCCAAACTCCCGGATACAACATTCTGGATTTTGGGTTTTCCTGTCAGTTGTCAGCTGTCAACTGTCAGCTTTTAGTTCTTTCAAGCGGTCGCGTACCTTTTGCATGTCCTCCCATACCTGGCGCTTGGCCGAAGGGTTGCGAAGCAGATAAGAAGGATGAAAAGTGGGAAGGAGCCAACAATTTTGAAATCGAACGAACTCCCCCCGCATCTTGGAGATGGGAGTCTTGGTGCGCAGTAGATTCTGAGCGGCGTATTTCCCCAAAGCCACGACGATCCTGGGTCCAATGGCTTCAATCTGTTGAAACAAAAACGGTTCACAGGTCTGGACTTCGTCGGGCTCGGGGTCGCGATTGCCGGGTGGCCGGCACTTCAAGATATTGGCAATGTAGACCTGTTCCCGGCTCAGATCCATGGCCTCGATGATCTTGGTCAACAACTGGCCCGCCCTTCCCACAAAGGGGATCCCCTGAGCATCTTCATCCGCCCCGGGGGCCTCTCCCACAAACATCAAATCAGCCGCCGGATTGCCCACTCCGAACACCAGCTTGGTGCGCCCGGCGTGAAGCTTACAGCGCTGACAATCCCCCAGTTCCTGGCGAACTTCCTCCAGCGTGGGAGGCTGCTGGCTCACGGTCTCGACATTCAAATGGGTCACTCCCAGATCAGTGAAGAATTTGAGTTGTTGGACGATCTCACGCATGGGATAACCTAACCCCTGACCGGCTGACCACCGGAGCCGCTCCCGGAGCGGCCACTACAAAATGGGTCAGTGGTCTATTATTCCGAGGTCAATATAATCGGTGGACCTGACACCCAATTCGTCCAGCAACTGCTCGCGATCTCTCCACCCCGGAATGGTCTTGACGTTCAAGTCCAGGTACACCTTGTTCACCTGAAGAAACTTTTCGATGTCCAGACGGGCTTCCGTCCCGATCGTCTTGACCAGGCGGCCCGCTCGTCCGATGACAATCTTCTTCTGGCTCTGCTTGTCGACGATAATGGAGGCCACGATCCTTACGAAACCCTGTTCTCTCCGTTCCTCATCAAGGGCCTCCACCAGAACCGCCGTGGAATAAGGGAGTTCCTTGCGCGTGCGCCGCAGAACCTTCTCTCGGATGATTTCCGAGACCATCGAGCGTTCGGTCTGATTAGTCAGATAATCCTCCGGATACTGCCATTCCCCCTGGGGAAGGTTTTCCGCAATCTTCTGCTCGAGCACCTTGAAATTATCCCCCTTGACGGCCGAGAGAGGGATCATCTCGCGATAATCGTACTGCTGATTGTAAAACTCGAGGGAGGGCAAGACCTTGGCCCGGTTGATCAGGTCGACCTTGTTGAGAACCAGGATGGTGGGCTTTTCGGTCTTCTGGATCAGATTCAGCACATACTCCTCACCCTTGCCATAGCTCTCGGAGGCATCCACCACCTGAACCACCAGGTCCACGCTCCGCAGGCAATCGTAAACCTCTTCCATCATCCGTGCGTTCAGCCGAAATCCGGGACGATGAATGCCCGGGGTGTCGACGAAAATAGCCTGGCTTGCGTCCCGGGTACGGACTCCTAAGATACGATGGCGAGTGGTTTGAGGTTTGTCGCTGACGATGGCAATCTTCTCACCGATCAGCCGATTCAGGAGGGTGGATTTACCCACGTTGGGACGACCGATCAGGGCAACCAAGCCGGAACTCGTCATGAATCACTGCCCCCGGGCAACAGACCACAGACCGAAAATCTGAAATCCGAAATCCTAAATCCGAATCCGGTCCGAAAATCAAAACCGGACGGTTCTCCACGCGGAGCTTTCGTGACGCGTTTTTCCACTCCGAGCGTCAGCGAGGAGTTTCTCCGCGCGCGCAGCGCGCTTCTCCTGACTCCTAACCACAGACCCACCGACCAACAGGACGCAGACCAGGAGACCACCGACCAGGAGAACGAGGAGCTGTTAATCACTTTTTTTTCTAGGCTTTGACGTGCGAAATAGATTCAATCCTATCCCACAGGATCCGGGCGAGTTCTGATTTGGGCAGGTTGGGAAGGGCTTGTTCTTCTCCGCTTGGATCCAGAAAGATAGCTTCATTGAAGTCGGAGGCGAATCCCCTGTCATCCCGGGAAATATCATTGGCCACAATCAGATCCAGGCCCTTGTCGTTCAGCTTGCGCCGGGCATTGGCACGAATTTCCTGGGTCTCGGCGGCAAACCCCACCAGCAGCTGATCGGTCTTTCGCTCTCCCAGGATCGCCAGTATATCGGTGGCCCTCTCCAGCTTGATAGTCGGATCCATCTTTTCCTTTTTGATTTTCTCGGAAGCCGGCACCGACGGGGTAAAATCCGACACCGCCGCCGCCATCACCACGATATTGGAGTCCTCAAAATGGTGAAACACCGCTTCGGCCATTTCCGCAGCCGAGCGAACCGAAACCCGATCGACGCTTCCAGGAGCTTCCAGCTGGGTGGGACCCGAGACCAGTACCACGTGGGCACCCCTCAACCGGGCTTCGCCGGCCATGGCATAGCCCATCTTGCCTGAGGATCGATTGGACAAAAAACGCACCGGATCGATATCTTCAACAGTGGGGCCCGCCGTGATCAGGACCTTTTTCCCGAGCAGCGACTTCTTCCGGTCAAAGTTATTGAGCACCGCTTCCAGGACCAGCTCAGGCTCAGCCAGGCGCCCTTCACCCACTTCCCCACAGGCCAGGTAGCCCGATCCCGGTTCCACCAGGACCACACCTCTTTCCTTCAGGATTCCGACGTTGTCCTGGACCGCCTGGTGGTGCCACATTTCAACGTTCATTGCCGGAGCCATGATCACCGGCGTAGTGGTGGAAAGATACAACGTACTCAGGAAATCATCGGCGATGCCCTGGGCAAACTTTCCCAGAATATTGGCCGTAGCCGGAGCCACCAGGAGAAGATCGCTTTTTCGAGCCAGGTCAATATGCTCAATCTGAGCGGTCTGATCGTCAAAGAGATCCGTGACGACCGGATGGCCCGAAAGCTTTTCCAGAGTGAGAGGGGTAATGAACTGCTGGGCGGACCGGGTCATCACGGGAAAGACTTCGAATCCTTCCTTTTGTAAAAGCCGAAGGATGACCGCTGACTTGTAGGCTCCGATGCAGCCCGTCACGCCCAGGATAACCCTCACTCGATCTCTTCCGTGTCTTCCTTTTCCAAAATGGCGTAGGGGACCAGGTTCTTCTCGACCTCTCGAATGGCCACAAAAGCCGGCTTTCGCGAATCCAGCTCCAGGCGGGCAGGCGCACCGTTTTGGAGCTGCTTGGCCCGTTCGGCGGCCACCAGAATAAACCTGAACTTGCTGTCGAATTCTTTTGGTATTTTAAAATTCATCTAATTCTCCCAGAAGGTTTTGATAATTTCTTCCGCCCGATCGTGTCGATTCTCCAGACGAAAGGCGGAGCCGGTATCCTGAATAATAGCCTTCAACTCACTGACCGACTCCTCGTAGTCATCATTAATAATAACGTATTGATACTTCCGATAAGCGTTTATTTCTTCTTTTGCCGTGTTGAGCCTCCTGGTGATGACATTTTCATCATCCGATTTTCGGTCCTTGAGGCGCCGGGTCAGCACTTCAAGTGATGGTGGAAAAACAAAGACCAAGACGGCTTCCGGATGGGACTCCCGAACCTGCCGGCCACCCTGTACATCGATATCCAGCAGCACATCGAAGCCCTCCTGTCGCAGGGCCTCCACACTCTCTTCGCTGGTCCCGTAGTCATAGCCATAGACGCAGGCATGCTCAATGAAGCCGCTCTCCTCGACCATTTCCTGGAATTTCTCCTGGGAAACGAAAAAATACTCCCGGCTGTCCTGCTCTCCGGCCCGGGGCTTGCGGGTGGTATGGCTCACCGAGAATCGCAGGTTCGGAATATCCTCCAGGGCCCGATTGGCCAGGCTGGACTTTCCCGACCCGGACGGCCCGCTGATGACAAAAAGCGATCCTCTACTCGACATTCTGAACCTGCTCCCGAATTTTCTCGATTTCCGTCTTCCCTTCCAGCGCCAGTTCGGAAAGTTCGGCAAAAGGCGCCTTGGAAAGAATGGTATTCATCTCGCGGCCCAGTTCCTGAGTGATGAAATCAAGACGCCGGCCGACGACGCCGGGCTCCGTTCCCTTCAACTCCTGCTCGAAATGGGACAGGTGGCTGCGCAAACGGGTGATTTCCTCGGCAATATCCGCTCGTTCGACAAAATGGAGAATCTCCTGGGCCATCCGGTTCTCATCGACCGTGCCCTCCTGCTGGAGCCTCTCCAGCCGCTTGGTCAACTTCTGGCGATGAAAATCGGGAATCTTTTCGGCCTGCTGATCGATGGAATCGGTTAACTGCTGGAGTTTCTCAATATGCAGGAGAAAGTCCTTTTTGAGCTCAATGCCCTCACTGGTCCGAGTGCTGACCACTTTCTCCAGGGCTGCCCTGAAGGTGTTCTTAACGGTTTCGACCAGACTTCCGGCCGCAAGATCCACCGGCTGAGGCATGATCACACCGGGAAGCTGAAAAAGGGTCGACACGTCCAGTTTTCCCTCTGCCCCCAGGGCCCGCATCTTATCCGCCGTCGCAAGGTAGTTCTCGACCACCGCTTCGTTTAACTGGTATTGCGATCCCGACTTGACGTTCAGATCCAGGTAGACATCGGCCCGGCCCCGGCTCAAACTGGATTGGACTTCTTTGCGAAGTTCCGGTTCCAAACTGGACAGTTCCTTGGGCAGGCGTAAATTGAGATCCAGATAGCGACTGTTCACCGTCCGAATCTCGACGGCAATCTGGATTGCCTCGGTGGCGGTGCTGGCCTGTCCGAATCCTGTCATGCTGCGCATCATTACCCTATCTTACGGCCTGCCGAGGGAACCAATCCCACATCGGCGAACTGAAGATCATACAACTTTCGATAGACTCCTGAAAACTCCAACAGGGTTTCGTGGCTCCCGGATTCAACGATCCGGCCGGCCTCCATAACGACAATACGATCAGCCTGCCGAACCGTGGAGAGGCGGTGAGCAATCACCAGGGTGGTGCAATGCTGCATGAGATTGTAGAGAGCCTCTTGAACCAGACGCTCCGATTCACTGTCCAGAGCCGAGGTGGCTTCATCCAGAATGAGTATCGGCGCGCCCTTTAAAATGGCCCTCGCAATGGCGATCCGTTGACGCTGTCCTCCCGAGACGAGCTGTCCGCGCTCACCCATAATGGTGGAATAACCTTGAGGCAGGCCGGTAATGAAATCGTGGATGAAGGCGGCCCTGGCCGCACTTTCGATGTCTTCCAGCGTGCAGTCTTCTCGTCCGTAGGCGATGTTGTTTTTGAGAGTATCGTTAAAGAGAAAGGTCTCCTGGGTGACGATGGCAATCTGACGACGAAGCGACTCCAGAGAGACCTCGCGAATGTCCTGCCCATCGATGGCGATCCGCCCGGCGGCGACATCGAAAAAGCGGGGGATCAGACTGGCCAGGCTACTTTTCCCGGCACCGCTGCTCCCCACCAGAGCCACGATTTCTCCCTTTGAGATGGTGAGATCAATGTCCTTCAATACAAGCTGGGGTTCCGGCCCCGTGTAATGGAAGGATACCTCTTCAAAGGCAATGCCTTCTTGAATGGGAGCCAGTTCCCGCGCACCGGGAGGATCTTGAATCTCGATGTGAGTATCGAGAAGATCAAAGATCCGAGTGGAGGAGGCGAAGGCCTGCTGGAAGATCAGGTGCATCCGCGAAAGCTTTCGAACCGGCTCATACAGACGAAACAGAGCGGCCACAAAAACCACGAAAGCGCCGATCGTGAAACCCCGGTTGATCTGATAGTTGGCATAAAGCAGAAAGGGGACGAAAGAAAGATACCCGATAAATTCCACCAACGGCGAACTGAGGGCGCTGATGCGGGTTGACTTCAGGTTGGTCTGAACCAGGTTCTCTACCGACTGGCTGAAACGCTTTCCCTCGTACTCCTTCATTCCAAAGGCCTGGACAATGCGCTGTCCGGCAATGGTCTCCTGAAGCAGATGCGAGATCTCGGCTAGATTCTCCTGACTGCGCTGGCTCACATGGCGCATTTTTCGACCCATTTTCATGGTGATCGTAAACACCACCGGAGCAATGAGAAAAGACAGAAGGGCCAGCCTCCATTCGGTGTAAAAAACCAGTCCAAGAAAAAACAAAAGCAGCAGCACCTGCCGAATGAAATCGGTCATTGTCTTGCTGACCGTTTCCTGAATTCGTTCGGTGTCAGTCACTACCCGCGCCATCAGTTTCCCGGTGGGATTTTGACCATAAAAGGACATCGATTGATCCAGCAGATGACCATAAAGATGCTGACGCAGCGAGGCCACCACCTGCTGACCGCTGTAGCTCATGGAATACTCGGCAAAGTAAAGAAACAATCCCTTGAAAAAGGAAAAAGCCACCAGCAAGAACGCAATCTGAACCAGATTTCCCGAAGTCAACCCCAGAAACTCCTGAAGGAAAGCGAATTTATCCTCGCCGCTCACCTCGACCCCGGCAACCGAGGACAACTGATTAAAAATGGGCGCCAGCAGCATGATCAGGAGGGTCTCCAGGGCACCACTGGCCACCAGAAGCAGCAACGCCCCCGCCAGCAGATGGAGCTGGGGGCGAATATAGGGCAGGAGCTTGCGGAAGTCAGTCATTTAAAGGATTTTAGCAGAAATCAAGAAGTGTAGGGGCGCACTGGGTGCGCCCACAAGAAAACTTTATCAATGGCTTATTT
>JAPYTY010000073.1:0-4831 GCA_029942065.1 Acidobacteriota bacterium
GAAATAGCCTGGGGCGTGAGCCCCAGGATTGAAAATATTGTTAGTAAGGGAGCCCTGTAAGGGCGATGTAGGGAAACCATCAATGGGTCTACATCGCCCCTACAGGGCTCTTCTAATTGGTTGACCTGGACACACCTGGGGCTCACGCCCCAGGCTATTCTATGCCGCCCCTTAGCGGCTCCGGAGAAGTTAACTCAGATTGCCATGTGTAAAGGAGATCCTGGGAATGAGCACACCACGGCGCCTCCCACACTCCGGACAGGTGGAACGTGTAACCTGGAACGTGGAACGCGCGGGTCGAAGGCCCGCGCTTTTCTACCCTTCCAGGGAAATCAAAAACGGCTCTTCCAGGGCCTGCGCGACCCAGCGCAGGAAGCGAGCCGCATCTGCCCCGTCGATGAGACGATGATCGTAGGAAAGGGATAGAGGAACCATCAGCCGAGGCTTCCATTCGCCGTCCTGGTCCACCGGCTCGATTTTCCCTCGTGAAACTCCCAGAATGGCTACTTCCGGAGTATTGATGATCGGGGAAAAATAGGTCCCCCCGATCCCCCCCAGATTGCTGATGGTAAAACTCCCTCCCTGCATCTCCTCCAGGGTGAGCTTGGCATCCCTGGCCCTGACGGCGATCTCGGAGAGTTCCACCGAAAGATCCATGATGTTCTTCCGGTCCACATCCCGGATCACCGGAACCAGGAGTCCCCGATCGGTATCCACCGCAACTCCAATATGGCAATATTGCTTATAGATAATTTCCCTATTTAACATATCGATACTAGCATTAAATTGAGGAAACACCTTAAGAGCTGAAGCCACCACCTTGACCATGATCGCGGTGACCGTGAGCTTGCCGCCGGCAGCCTCCACCTTCCGGCCATGGCGCTTGCGCCCCTGCTCCAGCCGGGTGATATCCGCCTTGTCATACTGGGTCACGTGGGGAATCGTTCTCCAGGCATGACTGACATGCTCGGCCGTCTTTCGACGAACATTACTGATGGGCTTGCGCTCGACCTCCCCCCACCTGGTGAAATCGGGTAACGGCACAGCTTCCGGCTCAGAGCCCGTAGCGGTCCTTTCCGAGGCCTGGTGAAGCCTGCGGGAATGATCCTTGACGTCATCGATGGAAATGCGGTCCCGGGTCCCCGATCCTTGAATTTCGTGAATATCCACACCGATCTGGCGGGCAAAGCGCCTCACCGAGGGAGCGGCCGGGACGGGCTGGTCCGGCTTTTTAACCGGCACTTGAGTCAAAACGGGTGCTTCAGAGGGAACGGGTGCAAAGTCCACCACCTCGGCACCGGACGTCTTTGGTGTCCTGGCCGGTTTTTTCCCTTTTTTAGCCGCCGGCTTCTCGACTTTGGCGGATTTGGCGGCCTTCGGGTCCTGGGGCTTCCGGGCTTTTTGCGGCGGAGGGGTCCTGGATTCGGGCTTCTCCTTCTTCGTCTGCTTTTTCTGTTCTCCCCCCACCGTCAGGATCAGTTGCCCCACCTCGGCCTTGTCTCCCTCCTTCACATGAATTTCCTCAACCGTACCCACCACCGAGGAAGGAACCTCGATCACGGCCTTGTCGGTCTCAAGCTCCAGCAGGGGCTGCTGTTTGGTGATCGGATCCCCCACCCGGACCAGCACCCTGACCACATCTCCCGAGTCGATGTTCTCACCTAAATTGGGAAGTTTGAATTGCGCTGCCATACCAAATAGGTCCGCTTGATGATTTCCGATGGAACGTCCGGGTTCGGCGCCTTGCACTTACGAAATCACGGGTTCTACCTTTTCCGGGTCGATGTCCAGGTCCTTGATGGCCTTCTGGACCACACCGGGTTTGATCTGCTTTTCCTGGGCCAGCGAATACAGTGTCGCCAGGGCCACGAACTTCGCATCGACTTCGAAAAACTCGCGCAGAGCCGCCCTTGAATCGCTGCGGCCGAAACCGTCGGTGCCCAGCGAATAAAAGGCTTTGGGCAACCATCGCGCTATCGAATCCGGCAAAGCCTTGAGGTAGTCCGAGGCCGCTACACACACACCCTGTGCCCCTTTCAGACACTGGCTCACGTACGGCACCCGAGGTTTCTTGGTAGGGTGAAGCATGTTCCAGCGCTCTACCTGCAACCCGTCCCGACGCAGCACCTTGTAACTGGTCACGCTCCAGACGTCGGCAGCCACCTGGAATTTGTCCCACAGGATATCCTGGGCCTTTAACACCTCGTTGAGAATCGCTCCACTGCCGAAAAGCTGGGCGCGCAGCTTGGCACGTTTATGGTCGGAAGGCTTGTACAGGTACATCCCCTTGAGAATGCCGTCCTTGACTCCCTCCGGCATGACCGGCTGAGCATAGTTTTCATTCTCCACTGTCAGATAGTAGAAAATGTCCTCCTGTTCTTCATACATCCGGCGGATCCCATCGCGAATAATCACCGCCAACTCGAAGGCAAAGGCGGGATCATAGGTCAGCAAATTGGGCACACTGTAGGCCAGCAGGTGGGTTTGTCCATCCTGATGCTGCAACCCTTCACCCGCCAGAGTGGTACGGCCCGCCGTGGCTCCGACCAGAAAGCCCCGGCATCGCATATCCCCTGCAGCCCAGATGAGATCACCGATCCGCTGAAATCCGAACATGGAGTAATAGGTAAAAAACGGGATCATGTTGATGGCATGAGTGGAATAGGCCGTTCCCGCTGCGATAAAGGAAGCCACCGAACCCGCCTCGGTAATACCCTCCTCCAGAATCTGACCGTCCTTGGCTTCTTTGTAGAAAAGCAGGCTTCCGGCATCCACAGGTTCATACAGCTGTCCCGCGCTGGAGTAGATGCCAAACTGCCCGAATAGCGCTTCCATCCCGAAGGTACGCGCTTCATCGGGAATGATCGGAACGATGAATTTCCCGATCTCCTGATCGCGTAGCAGCTTGGACAGAAGTCTGACGTAGACCATGGTGGTGGAGACTGCTCGCCCCCCCGTACCTCCATAGAACTCCTTGAAAAACTCTTCAGGAGGGCACTTAAGCGACTCGCCCCGGATCCGACGACTGGGGAGATAACCGCCCAGCTTCTTCCGTCGGGTGTGTAGATAGCGAATCTCGATGCTGTCATCTGCCGGCTTGTAAAAAGGGGCGCCAGTGACCTCCTCGTCCGAAAGCGGAATGGCAAAGCGTGACCGGAAGGCCTTGAGTTCCTCCTCGTTGAGCTTTTTTTGCTGGTGGGTGATGTTCTTGCCTTCTCCGGCCTCTCCCAACCCATAGCCCTTCACAGTCTTGGCCAGGATCACTGTGGGAGATCCCTTGTTCGAGACAGCCGCCCGGTAGGCTGCGTGAATCTTTTCCGGATCGTGGCCTCCTCGCAGCATTCGCTCCAATTCTTCGTCGGAAAAATGCTCCACCAATTCCAGTAGCCGCGGGTCGACTCCGAAAAGGTGCTCGCGGAAATAGGCACCATCTTCAACGGTATATTTTTGAAACTGCCCATCCACCAGCTCACCCAGGCGCTTGACCAGAAGACCTTCTTCATCTTTTTCAAACAGGGGATCCCAGGTACTTCCGAAGATCACCTTGATAACATTCCAGCCGGCCCCCCGGAAGGCTGCCTCCAGTTCCTGGATGATCTTTCCATTGCCTCGAACAGGACCATCCAACCTCTGCAAATTACAATTGATCACAAAGATCAGATTGTCGAGTCTCTCACGGGAAGCCAGGGTAATAGCCCCCAACGACTCGGGTTCGTCGGTCTCTCCGTCTCCCATGAACACCCAGACCTTCGCATCGGATGGGTCTTTGAGACCTCGATGCTCCAGGTAACGGTTAAATCGGGCCTGGTAGATCCCCATGATCGGACCCAGCCCCATGGAAACCGTCGGAAATTCCCAGAAGTCGGGCATCAACCAGGGATGTGGGTAGGAGGAAAGGCCGCCGCCCGGTCTCAACTCGCGGCGAAAGTTTTCTAACTGCTGCTGGGAAATACGACCTTCCAGAAAGGCCCGCGCATAAATTCCAGGGGATGCGTGTCCCTGAAAATACACGCTGTCGCCGTCATGATTTTCGCTTCGGGCGCGGAAAAAATGGTTGAACCCAACCTCGTAGAGGGTCGCCGCCGAGGCATAGGTCGAAATATGCCCTCCGATTCCCTCCTCTTCTCGATTGGCTCGCACCACCATGGCCATGGCATTCCAGCGAACCAGACTCTTGATTCTTCTCTCCATGGCCCGGCTTCCCGAAGAAGGAGCCTGGCGATGAACGGGAATCGTATTCATGTAAGGGGTATTGGCTGAAAAAGGGAGTTCCACACCCTCTTTTCTGAGATGAATCTGAAGGTGTTCCAGCAGAGTGCGAACGCGCTCCGGACCTTTTTTCTGGAGAACATAATCTATGGATTCCAGCCACTCGCGAGTTTCGATGATTTCCGATTCGGAAAGCTCCCAATTCTCAGTCTCGACAGGTTTCATCGCGTCGGCCATCGCTACTCCCTAGCTCGGATCCTGCATGATACGGGCTCACATCACCCCCCCGTCTCCAGGGTACGGCCCGTCGGAACCTCGGCACCCATAATCAATTGTGCAGCAGTTGCTCCGGCAGATTCAAGTTCCCGTCATCTCATCTGAATGAGATCAAACCCTGAAACTCCTCTAGGCGGCGCCCTTTCGACTGCTTGAGCCTGAGAAAATTGATTTCCGAGAGGGGAGTTTCTTCACGGTGGGAGGCCCCTTCCTGGCCCAGGTCATGGGTCCAAAATGTCCTCGATTTCAAATAGAAGCTTTTCGAAATCGACCTCGGAAATGGTACCCTGTCGGCCCGATTTCACCTTGCCAGCCAAAAACCTATCTCCAGCCTGAAGAAAAGCAA
>JAPYTY010000073.1:4841-8874 GCA_029942065.1 Acidobacteriota bacterium
TCGCGTGGTTCTGAGTTGCTAGCGTTGTGTCCGCCAGCCTGAACAAAAACAAAAATGCGCTCCACACCATCCTTGAAGGTGACCACCAGGCGCACATCCGGCTCTGACAAACGACTCCCTCCGGACTGGTCATCGTAGATTGACTGAAAGGCAATGTCGGTGATGGGATACCAGAACTGGTAGGCCTGAGCTACCTGATCCTTGTGGGAATCGGGCTTTTCAACAGTCCAGGTGTAGTCTCGATACCGGATAACAATTTCTTCTTCACCCCGGCGGAAAAGAACCCGGGTGATTTCGGTCTGGTCCACGTCGACGACGCTCTTGTCACGAAAGTCCCAGACCCCCTGATTCAATCGGTCAGGCAATTCCGGCTGGACGGTAAAGGCAAAGGGCCAATCGGAATTTCGGGCCCAGGAGTTTTCGCCGTCTTCCCGACCAACCTCCAGGGTCTTCCACCCCAGCGGGTCGCTGAGCTGAATGCGCAAGGTGGCTGTAGCCGGCATCAGGCCATAGAGTTCGAGTTGTTTCGGGTGATCGTCAACAAACTCCTGAACCTCGCCAAATTCAATGGTTGACAACAGCCCCGTGACCTTGCTCTGATCGGCTCGCTCCCGAAGAGGAGCCTCCATGAACCATTGATCATCTCTCCGTTCCAGGCGAATCGTCGCTTCGGAGTTTTGCAGCTCAATGGCTTGAACCTGAGGCCGCTCAAAGGCCAGAACTTTCTTGTCCCGCCATTGGAACAACTCCTTATCCACAGCCGTAAAAAGATTTCGGGAAGTGAGAAACACATCGGCGTCTCCCTCCAGCTGAACATACATACTCGTGCCGGTGAAGTCCTCACTGCCGATCAACAGGGATTTTCGCTCCTGGCCGGCTTCGATTAGCAGGCGGAAACGCGGGAGATCCAATCCGTATTTTTCAATCTCCGACCCGGCGTCCAAAAGAATTCGATCCCGTGTTGCAGATTCCAGATCTCGCAGCAGCGAACCCACCGTTCCCATATCGGCGATGCTCCGGATCGGACGCTCAATCATCCACCGGCCCTCTTCCTTATTGAAGGCGATGCTTTCTTTCTGGGAAGGGGAAATTTCCAGTGCAGTCACCTCTTCCTGGCTGATCCGCAACAGGCTCTCTTCCCGCTGCCGGGTCTCTTCCCGCTTGACCTCACCCTGGATCTCATAGAAGTAGACCAGGGCGGCCAGGGCCAGGAAGACGGTGAGGAGAAGAAGTAGTTTTCTCATAAAAAATGCTGACCCTTGACCCCTGTCCCTGTCTCCTGGATTTATGTTCCTTTTCTCCACTCGGAGCGTGAGCGACGTGTTTCTCCACGCGCGGAGCGCGTTTCTCCGTGCGCGAAGCGCGCTTCTCTGCGCTCTGCGCGCGCGCAAGCGCGCGCCTATCTTCTCCTCATCCAAACCGTGGTTCCCAGAACCAGTGTCGCCAGGGGGAAAAGCACCACCGAGGCCCAGAAGATCATTCGGGACTGCCCCAGGGTCACATTGATACGACGATTCTCCGGATCCTTGGGTCGGATGGCCAGAAGATCGGCCTCCTCGGACAACCAGCCGACTGCCATCAAAAACAAATCTCCGTTGGAGGCGCTGTCAAAATACCCATTGCTGGCGAAGTCGGCATCCCCAATCAGAGCCAATCGTGATACCACTTCCGGGGTTTCCTCATCGCTGTCCGGCAGGTTTTCCACCTTCAGTGTCGCCACCGCCGCAAGGTGCAAGGGACCCGGTGTGTCCCGGCCTTCATCGAAGGCCGCCTCCCCTTCCTCCAGTTGACTCTCCGCCCAGCTTCTTGGGGAGGTGGTCAGCAGTTTCTGGGTTCGATAATCCAGAGGACTCGAGGAAGTCGTGACGTTCTGGGCCATCGGAAAGAAAGTCATCACTCCACTCAGTTCTTGTGTCATGGGATGTTCTTCAAATTCTGAAACCAGCGGCGCGGCCGCACCCAGCCCGAAAAGTTGACCGATTCCACTGGCATCGATGACCACATTGTGTCCGAGTGCCAGACCGTAGTCAGCAAAAAACTCCCCCATTCCGAATTCGGTCAGAGGATCCACCAGGATCAGCAGGCTTCCTCCCTCTTCCAGGAATTCCTTCAGCAATGCCACCTCTGTGGGGAGAAAATCTATTCTGGGTCCGGCCGAAACGATCACCGTGGCGTCTGCGGGGAGCTGATTTTGCTGAGCCAGGTTATAGCTCTGGGCGCGATAGGTCTGATTCTCGACTTCCTGACGAGCCAGGGAAAAACCCTCGGCTCCATCGTCGTCGATATCTCGTTCTCCATGACCCTTCAAAAAATAGATCGCCTTCTCTTCTTCACGAGTGACCTTGATAATGGCGTTTGTGATTTTCTCCTCACTGAGATCGTCCACCAGTGCCTGGTTCCCTCCTCTCAGAACGACGATTTGACCCTCTTTTGAGATTCCGTACCGGGCAGCCAAACCGGGTTCCTCTTCCGGATCCACGATCTGGAAGCCCATTCGGGGAGAGCGGTACCGTTGGATGAGGTCCTCGAAACGCAGTCGCCCGGCATCCCCTCCGAAAAAGCCGATCACCTGAATCTCCTCTTCGAGACTCTCGATCACCTTCAAGCTCTGCTCGGACAATGAGTAGCGTTGATTTTCGGTCAGGTCGATGCGGCGGTTGTGGCGAACATTCAGAAAATTGGCAAGTACCAGGATCCCCAGCACCAACAGCACCATGGCTACCGCAGTCCCTCCCTGGCGCGCCGCTCGAGTTTTCCAGGCAGAGCGGATTCTACCCAGATGGACAATCAGGTAGACAAGGAGCAAGCCCAGACCGCCGAGCACAAGAGCCTGAGAGACCCCATCCCACCCACTCACCGTGTAGTAGACCAGGGCTCCAAAAAGACTTATCGGGCCCAGGTAAGCAAACGGGTCGATGAATTTCTTGAACACCTACTTCCTCCACCTGATGGAATCGAGCGAAACGGAGGTCAGGAACAACCCCAGAAAAATCATGGAAAAATAAAATACCAGGTGCTGCGAATCGAGGACTCCCCGGGTGAAGTCTTCGTAGTGCTTCAACACGGAAAGATAGCGGAGCGTCTCATTGGGGAGAGTGCTGGCGGTGCCGGCTGCGAAGTCGATCACCCACAGGATCATGAAGACGCAAAACGTCACCACCACAGACACAATCTGATTTTCAGTCAATGAGGAAAAGAAAAGGCCAAATGCCAGCAACGCCCCTCCCAGGAGAAACGCACCCAGATAGCCCAGCAGCATGGGGGCTAAGGGTGGTGCCGGCTCGCTGAAATAAAAGAGCAGTACCGTGTTCAGGATGGTGGGAATCAACATGACGGAAAGAAACACAACCAAAGCGGAGAACTTTCCCAGGATCAGCTGGAGATGAGTCACAGGAGAAGTCAACAGCAGTTCTATGGTTCCAAGCTTTTTCTCTTCGGCAAAACTTCCCATCGTCACCATGGGCAGCAGCAGCAGCAGCACAAAGCTTAAAATCCCGAAAAATCCCTGCATCACCATCTCCGGAGCATCAAACGGAGGCGGGTTGCCGCCGAACTGCTGGGCTTGAAGGGCCTGCCGCATGAGATAATCCAGCACTCCCGACAAGTAGAAGAAAAAGTAAAATCCAGTCACCAGAAAAAACGCAGCCAGAACGACGTAGGCAATCGGACTCACAAACAGAGTGTGCAGCTCTTTTTGGACAATCGCCCAGTAGTTCCTCAAGCCGACACCTCCTCTCCGACCTCTTTTTCTTCAGTGGTCAACTCCACAAAAACATCTTCCAGGGTCATGCTTTGTGCACTCAACTGGAACAGGTCCATCCCTGCGTCGATCACCTTGCGCGCGATGAGGTTCCGGATATCTTCAACTCCCTGTGTCTCGACGGAAACGGAGTGATAATTGGTCTCGACCTGTTCCACCGAAACGCTCTTGACCTGGGGGATAGCTTCGAGCAATGCGGGAAGTTCTTCTGCCCTGCCCTGGACTTCCAGTTGGATCCACTGCCCTCCGCTCAGTTGGGCCGTCAGCTTCTCG
>JAPYTY010000074.1 GCA_029942065.1 Acidobacteriota bacterium
GAGGAGGGCGACGATGACAAAGGGAAGAGCTAGGACCATCCAGTCAATGAAACTGACCTCCACGTTGTTTTCGGCAAGGAACCTGACAGCAATGGCATTGGGGGGACTGCCCACAATGGTACCAATCCCACCAATCGTGGCCGCATAAGCCACGGCCAGCAAACAGCTCTTGGCAAAACGCGAGGTGTCCGAGAACAGTTGGTTTTCTCTCAGGACCACCATACAGATAGGGATCATGATAGCGGCAGCCGCGGTGTTGGACATCCACAGGGAGAGAAATGCGGTCACCGACATCATTCCCAGCAAAAACATGTAGGGATTGGAACCCACCCGCCGTAGCAGGGAACGAGCCAGGAAGGAGTCCAGGCCATGCTTTTGCATTCCTCTTGCCAGAATGAATCCCCCCAGAAAAAGGACAATAACCGGATCAAAGTAGGGTGCAAATATCTCCTGGGGTCCGAATCCGGCGACTACAATTAGCAGGAACGACGTGATAAGGGAGGTGATGTAAAGAGGAATCACCTCGGACACCCACAAAACTACGGCTACAACAAGCACTGCCAGTACCGTTCGCTGGAGGGGTTCCAGAGTTCCGCCGATCCAGTTAACGCAGTAGGCGAGCAGCAGGGCAATCAGGAAATAGGTTGCCCTTTTTTGGGCACTGATCGGGTGGGTGACCCCTTGACGGCCGATTTCTGGTTCTAGAATATTCACCTAGCGCTTATTGTACTGATTAACGTCACCCTTCAAAACGGCATTTGGGTGATCGGAGGGGGAGAACTGCCAGGACCCGGAAAAATAGGCTAACCCGGACAGGGGTTTATCCGGGCTGGTCTGTCGAGGGTCATTATTCTTTGAGTGTGGCGGTAGATGCTTGCATGGCATACGGCCCGCTCGCGCTCAGGAGGTCGCGTTTGTTGAGCAGCGCGGCCTCATAAACCTTTTTGGCATAGCCGTTTTGCGGAGATTCACCGTAGGTCAAAAGCTTGTCCACGGTTCCACTCCCCCGGTTCCAAGCGTAAAGGGTCAAAGCCAGGTTGCCCCGGTACTTTTTCAGCAGGTAATGGAAGTGTTGAAAGGCAAAGGAGATATTGGTCTCCGGGTGGTGCAACTCCGCGGCCGTGACCTCCCCGTATTGCTGTGCTGTGCTGACCCAGATCTGGGTGAGCCCGCGGGCCTTCCCTCCATCTCCTATGGCACCGGAGTTTCCATGGGATTCAGCGTGAATCAGGGAGAGCATGATGTAGGTCATAAACTCGGGAGTTCCCAACAGGCGCCATTCCGGCCCGGCATCGTCCATGAATTGGCGGGAATAATGGTCCACCAGGGTCACAATTCCTGGACCGATTGAAAACTCAATGGCCAGGTCATTGATGTGGGTGAGCTGGCCTGCTTTGGCATTGAGGGTGATATTTTGGTTGGTGAGAGCCTGATTGCTGGCACTGACCTTCTCATTTTCCTGAAGCAGGCCAACTACCCTTTGATCAAGCCGCTCGACCTGGTAAACCATCGAAAGAAAACCGGCCACAAGGGCCAGAATGACGACGACGGTCAATCCATTAAGAGAAGACGTTTTGGGCCTGTATGGCTTCCTTTCAAGGAAGGAAAAGAAGCTCTTGAAGCTTTCCTTGAGATTCATGGTAATTCCTCCTCGTCTTTGTTGTGGGTCTTTTTTGATCGGGCTCTTGAACCTAAACCGCAGAGTTTGCAGATTCCTTATCCTGTGTATCCTCATTCAGTAACCGCCTGAAGCTGCCGCTTTGTGGTTGGGATAAAGGAACTGAAAAAGAGGGCGGTGTTGTGATCCTGTTTTAAAGAGCCCTTAGGACCTCATGTGTAATCATAACAGCCTTATCATATCAAGGGACTCTGTCATGTCGCCGCTAGAATCGACTAACCTATTGACATATCTACGTTTATTCTTTATCTCCAAGACTCAGAAGATTGGCCAGGATACGATAGGCCCCAGGCACGCCAGCCGGTAACTGCCTCCAGAGACCGAGACCCACGTAGATCCAGCGCCCCGTGCCATATCGCGCTTCTACCAGGGAACCCAGTTTGACGCCTGAATTGTTCTGGAAGGGATCTGCGGTCGAAATCAGATCTCGATATTGGGCGTCTTTTTGGCCCAAAAAATAGAGGCCTCGTTCCTGGACCCATCCCTGCCAATCACGACCGGAGACCTCGTTGGGAGTGAAGAAAACCGGATGGGTCGGATCCAGGATGACGATGGGAGCATTTTCGTCAGTTACCCGGCCGCGGCCCACTTGAGCGGGAAACGGGGCATAGAGACTATCCGCCATTTGGCGACTCCCATCGGGCCCTTCCACGGTTTGGTTGAACTCGAATTTATTGTACTGAACGATTAACGTTCCACCTTCCTTGACCCAGTCGAGCAGTCGATAATTGTAGTTCTTTAGATCTTCTCGATTCAGATAGGCTCGAACTCCGGTCACAATCACGTCGTAGGTTTCGAGATCGCCGAAAGCCAGGTGATCGTGGGTCAGAAAGGTGAAATCCTGTCCCAGTTGGCGAAGCGCCTCAGGCACCCTGTCTCCGACGCCCATAATGTAGCCGATTGTTAACTCCGGTTTAATCTCGACCTCCACGATTTTGATCGTCAGTAGGGAAGGGTGGTAAAGCAGTCGTCGTTGAATGTGGTGGTAGTCGATGGTCTGGAAACCCTGCTGGTAGGTGTCTCCTTCAAGTATTGCCAAGGCCTGGATCTGGAATTCTCCCTCTGAAAGGGTATTAGATGTCGTGACAAGGAACTTTCTGGTAACCGACTGGTCTTGATGAGTAAATTCGAGATTGACCTCTTCGGGGACCGCTGTCCATCCCGGCGGCGTGTCCAGGCGAAGAACTCCGGAAGCGGCACTGGGACCACCACTATAAAGCGCCGTGACCCTTACTTCATGACCTTTCTGGGCCCGATTAATGGGAATCACGCTGATCTCGGGGGAGACCCTCAAGGACAACCTGGGGACCACCATCAGTTCATGGCGCTGTTCGCCTCCCACCCAGGGACCGGGGTAGCGATGCTGGGCAGGAGTTTGGATAGAACTTTCGATGCCGCTACTTCGATAGTGAAGCGTGACGATGACGGACGGAGGACTCCAGGGAAGGCCGGCATCCTCGGGTTTGAGAAGACGGTAGCGGCCGGAGGAGGTCTCTCGAGTCCAGTAGGGACGAGTCAAATCAGCCTTTTCCGAAACGGTGACTTTGATGTGATGATGAACTACCTGATGAGCTGGAATTTCCGTAGGAATCGGGTCGACTGCCTGGGTGGACCAGCCGGCTGGAATCTGGATGTCGATGGAACGAATGGGAACCGAATCAGGACCGCCGTTGGCAAGGGTCACGACCAGCTCGAACTCCTGTCCTGATACCACGGTGCCGTCGTCCACCAGCGCTTCGATCGAAAGCTGGTGGGCCAGTCGAAGTGCCCGGACAAAGTCCTCTTCCTTGTGATCCAGCATGAAAAGGATTTGAAATTTTTCCGCTTCATCCAGTCCGCTGGTTTCAATCCGGTTCTGTAAATCTCGAACCTGCTTGAGGCCCTTGGCCAAAAAAGGAGCCGTGAGGCCAGGAGAGGCAGGATGATAAGCAGAGGTCGCCTCCTCAATATACCGCTCGATGGTAGCCAACTCGGCGTGAAGGAAGGGAACCGTCTCGGAGGGGTTAGCGGCATAGCCTTCAATCGCGAACAGGCTGGTATCAATGCCGTCATAAAGATCGGTCTCCGGCCCATGGACCACAACGGCCGTGTCCACCAGTTTCCAGGGGGACGCGTTTTCACGGGGCAGCGGGATCAACTGCTGCATCCCCTGGCAGCGGTGAAAGGCACGCTCTTCCATCCCCACCTCAAAATAGGTTTTTCCCATTAGCGGATCGAAGCGTCCAGTCTGCATGATGACCGCCGATTGTTCCTCACTGGGTTCGCCCCGAGCCGGACGCTGGTAAATCTTCTTGGCCTGCCAGGGGTGCAAACCCTGAGCCAGGTGTTCAGGAAAGCGGGTAGGATCGGCCGCGGCACGAAACGCTTCGGCCGCGATCCGGGCAGAGGCCTGATGGTGTTGCCCACCGCCTGAGCCGGTTTGTGCGAGGGTGGTGATGATCTCGGGACGAAAAGTTCGAATGACGCGAACGACATCTCCCAAGACCTCTTCCTTATCCCACTTCTGGAAGGTTTCCTCGACGCTGAACGAATACCCGAAATCATGAGCGCGAGAGAAGAATTGCTGGGTCCGGTCGTAACGATGCATGGACATGAGTTCTTCGGTGCGAAGAGTTCCCAGGGCTTCGAACAATTCCGGGCCAATCTCATTTTGACCTCCACTCCCTCGAGTCAAAGTCAGCAAACCCGTACGAAAGCCCCGCCCCCGGCTTAGCATCACCAGCAGGGAGTTATCTTCGTCATCGGGATGGGCAGTGATCTGCAGAAAGTTTCCGGTTACGGGTAGATTTCTAAGCGCAAAGGCTAAACCCAGTGATCCCTCGTCATAGGCCAGGGGAGGCAACTGGCCAGAGGCTTGCGTCAGCCAAAACGAAAAACTCCCGACTATCAGAAGAGGGAAAAAGGGGAGTGTGGTGAAGAGGGTGCGTTTCATGGTTAAGCTAACCTCTGTTCCAGGATTTCCTGGTAGTAGGCTTCGTATTGGGGAATCATCTTCTGGCTGTCAAAGCAATGAAGCACTCTTTCTCTGGCATTTTTCTGAAAGGAGGCATATAAATCGGGGGATTCGAGCAGTTCAAGGGACTTGGTAGCCATTTCTTCGATTTCGCCTATAGGAAGCAGAAAACCCGTTTCTCCGTGGATAACAACCTCAGGCAGGCCTCCCACATTGGTTCCAATAACCGGGATGCCAAAGGATTGCGCTTCAAGAGCGACCAGACCGAAACTCTCCTGCTCACTGGGCAGAATAAACAGGTCCGCACAGCTCAAAAGTTCTTCCATATAGTCTTGCTCTCCCAGGAATACGACCTGGTCGGAGAGCTTCAACTCTGTGACCCTTTGTTGAATGAGCATCCGGTCCGGCCCCTCCCCGACTAAAAGTAGTTTGGCGGGAATGCGCTCCTGGATCTTGGCAAAGATTTGGACCACATCTTCAACCCTCTTGACCGAACGGAAGTTCGAGGCATGCATGACGACCTTCTCTCCCTGCGGTGCAAAGTGCCCTTTGGCGCAGTCATTGGAGGTGTGGCTGTAACGAAGGGCGTCGACAAAATTATGGATCACGCGGATCTCACGGTCGATATTGAATTCCTGGAGGGTGCGCTGCTGAAGGTAGTGTGAAACAGCTGTGATGCCGTCCGATTCCTCAATATTGAATTTGACCGCTTGATAGAACGATTTATCGTTGCCCACCAGAGTAATATCGGTGCCATGAAGAGTGGTGATGGTTTTGAGCTGATGTGAACGAAGCATCTTTTTGGCGAGGTAGGCGCTGGCAGCATGGGGGACCGCGTAGTGGGCATGGATGAGGTCCAATCCGTATTCCCGGGCCACCTCGACCAGCTTGGTTGCCAGAGCCAGGGCGTAGGGCGGGTATTTGAAAAGCGGATAGGAGGCCACCTCGACTTCGTGGATAAAGACATTCTGGTGGAAGGATCCCAGACGGAAAGGAGTGGCGTAGCTCACGATGTGGATTTCATGACCACTCTTGGCCAGGCCCAACGCCAGTTCAGATGCGATCACTCCACTTCCACCATGAGTGGGATAACAGACGATGCCGATCTTCATCCTCTGGCCCCGAGAGGTAGGGTGTTGACGCATTCCGGGCCGAAAAATTCTATTGGATCATCCACCCGAAGAGTCTCACGCACCAGAAAGGCCTCTCCGTAGGCCACACCGATCGAAGAGCCATAGCGTTTCGCCCGGGTCACGATGTTTTCCAGGAATTCCGGTTGGCTAATCAGGGTTTCCTGCCGGCCGTAGTTCTCCTTATCCAGGTGGTGAAATTGAGATCGGTAGGCTCGAATCGCTTCCATTTTGCGCGGGTGGCACTCCGTCACATCCACCACAAAAGAAGGCTCAAATTCAAACCAGCATGGGTAGTAGACCACCCTGCGCGGACGATGTGCTTCCTGTTCGGTGGCGATTTTCGTCAAGCCGGCCAAAAAGGCGGCTTCCTGAACCAGGCGAGCGGTATGGTAATGATCCGGGTGTCGATCCTCCCAGTAGGGAGCCAGGATTATCTTGGGGCGAAGGTCGCGAATGATTCGGATGATTTCAATTTTGCTTTTCCGGTCGGAAGTGACATCCCCATCGGGCATGTCCAGGATCCGATGATAAGAAAGACCCAGGATTTCGGCTGCCTGTTCGAACTCCTTGCTTCGAATATCAGGGGTACCCCGAGTGCCAAGTTCGCCCCGGGTCAGAGCAGCAATGCCAGTTGAATATCCCTTGAGGCCGAGTTTGATCAAGGTTCCCGAACAAAAGAGTTCCACGTCGTCCGGGTGGGGGCCAAATGCAAGTAAATCAAGCTCCATCGCCATCAGATTTCACCACAAAGACACCGTCTGGTGCAATGGGTCTCCCGGTCTTCACCACAAAGGCACAAAGAAGATGTCACCACAGAGACACAAAGACACAGAGAAGACCAATTCTTTCAGGGCGGGACGCCCTGGCACAGGCTCCTGTCGTTACTTCGGAGCGAGACCGTAAGGGTGCACTGAGTGCGCCCACCGCACGATCGCGCAGACTTCACCACAAAGCCACAAAGAAAAACTCAGAATTCAGGATGAAGACTCCGGAGTGTGGGAGGCGCCTCAGTTCGCTGATTCCGGAGAGTGACACAAAAAAAGAGAGGCCTTGGAAGGCCCCTCCCTGGAGTCAATGGTTTGCTGAAGGTCGGTCAGTGGGCGGCGCTGGAGGGATCCTCCAGGGCAGCACCAAATTTTTCCACTTCCTTTGCCTTGATCGCGTCGATATCGATGGCCCCGTCAAGTTGTCCTGCGGTATCGGTGATTCGATTGTCATCGTTACACTCCTCCGCACCGTTCTTTTCGATCCATTCCTCGAACTCTGCGGGAACTTCAGCCTCCGGATAGATGGCATTGACCGGGCACAGGGGCACACAGGCATCACAATCGATACATTCATCCGGATTGATGATCAACATCGGGGGGTCCTGGATTTCATGAAAACAGTCTACGGGGCAATCGGCCACACAGTCCGTATAGCGGTTGTTCGAACATCGTTCGGTCACAATGTAGGTCATTAAACAGTCCTCCTAAATGAGCTTTCTACCAAATCCCTGATACCATAGCAAGGGAATAAAACCCTCGTCAACCGTGCGCCGAAATCGGCATGCGGGGATGATAAAAGATGGGGTATGACAATTCTCGTGGTCCCTGATTGCCCGGTAAAATCAAAATAAATCAAAAGGGCCATTTCACCCGGGGCAAGTACAAGCCCAGAGGATCCCGCCAACATGGACAACGCTAGGGTGCTGGTGCTAGAATGCCCCCCTTTATTTGCCGTCCCCATCGTCTAGCCTGGCCTAGGACATCGCCCTTTCAAGGCGAAAACACGGGTTCAAATCCCGTTGGGGACGCGGTTTTCCAACTGGACCCAAACAACCGGTACACCCTTCCGTCCCGCCGTCCCTTCGGAAAGAGTGAAATTATTGACCAGCCATGGAAATCTATCTCAGGAGGAGGAAACGGAACCTCGTGAATCGGACTCCCGGGCTGACAGGAACGTTCCTCTTGCTGGTCATGATCGGCTGTGGCGTCTCCAGATCAGGCCGTACGGGTTCCTTGCCAACCGATGCCGGACCCAGATCGAGTCAATCGACTCCTCCCCTGGTCGGAAATTTGAAGCGCGTCGTCGAGGGGGAACTTCTTCGCCACCTGAAAAAGGACCAGGCGGTTGTCCTGACCCGGCTTGCCGAGTCCAAGTCGATTCCGGCCAACTTCAAGCAGCGGATGGTGCTCGATACCTTCAGAGACCCCTGGAACGGACTGGACGCGCTGGAGCGCCGCGGACTGGGTCTGGCCAGCCAGAGAGATCTGCCGGACATGATCGGGGTGATGGAAGATAGCATGGGGCGTTTCAAAATCCCTCAGAAATTCTCTCAACTCCCTCAGGATGTTTCCCTCCAGGAACACCTCAGTTTCATGGTTTCCGTCCTCGAGCAGGCACAGGATTTACGGAATCTTGCCCTGGAGAATGTCACCCTTCGGGATCGACGCTTTTTATTCGAGTACTCGGGCCGGCTTGTGGAGGATTTTTACATCCATTTTCCTGAACTGGACGAGCCCGATCTCCAAAGAGCCAAGGATGAGTTGCGCTTTTCGCGCTTGATCAACCACCAGATGAACTATTCCAGCCTAGTCGCCTCCGCTCAGGTTCTGGGCCAGCTGGCCGATTCCGGATGGCTGCGACGCTTGGGCGGAAGCTTTCCGGACCAAGGGTCTTTTTCGGGATCCCACCCGGACGTTGGAGGCGAGGTTCTGATGGTTGAAATGACTCCCGTCGGCCGGATCATCATCGGAGGTCCCGGTCCCAATCAATACCATCTGGGAAAGGGGGTTGCCCTGGTGATCGATATTGGTGGAGATGATACCTATCGGGGCACCATCGCGGCACCCGTTGATATCGGCGAGGGCAATCGGGTGATCATTGATCTGGCGGGCAACGATGCCTATCATGCTTCGCCCCTGGGTCTGGCAACAGGCCGACTGGGAGTGGGCCTGCTGATCGACCGTCAGGGAGATGATTACTACCAACTAGCGCCCGGAACCGGCGGAGCAGGATTCGCCGGACTGGGCATGTTGATTGACTGGTCTGGAAATGATGAATACCAGGGCGACAAGCTGACCCAGGGTGCGGCAATAGGAGGGATGGGCCTGCTTTGGGA
>JAPYTY010000075.1:0-995 GCA_029942065.1 Acidobacteriota bacterium
GTTTCCGGCTTCAGGTCGGCGCAGGGTCCTGGTATTAGGATAAGATCGGGAAAAAATCGGGAAAAGAATAGAACCCTTCCAGGAAAGCCAAGTGATCAAAGCCTTCAAGAACCCCAAAGTCATTGCGGCCGCACTGCTGATCGTCGTAACACTTCTGGTCTATGCACCGATTCGGCACCACGAGTTTATCGGCTTTGATGATGATCTGTATGTGACCGAGAATTTTTGGATCCAGCAGGGTTTGAATCCAGACACTGTGATCTGGGCGATGACCTCGTTCAAGGAAGGCGTTTGGAATCCGCTCACCTGGCTTTCTTTCATGCTGGATTACCAGCTTTTCGGTTTGGATCCGGCGGGCTTTTATCTCACCAACTTTCTCCTTCATCTCGCCAGTGCCGTACTTCTGTTTCTTGTGCTCCACCAGCTGACGGGGGCTCTTTGGCGCAGCGTCCTGGTGGCGGCTTTGTTTGCCTTGCACCCCCTCAATGTGGAATCGGTGGCCTGGGTAACGGAGCGCAAGAATGTGTTGAGCACCCTGTTCGGAATGCTCAGCCTGGGGGCATACCTGGGGTATGTAAGGAAACCCGGCTGGTTGCGCTACCTGGGGATCATGGGAGCCCTGGCGCTGGGACTGATGGCGAAACAGATGCTGGTGACCCTGCCCTGTATCCTGCTTCTGTTGGATTATTGGCCCCTGGGAAGGCTGGGGAAAACCGGGAAGGATTTTCAAGAGCGCTTGCCCCGGTTGGTGCTCGAGAAACTGCCCCTGATGATTCCGGTGGTGGTGGCAAGCATGTTGACACTCGCTGCAGCGCAATCTGTTGGGGGGATTTCCAGCCTGGACAGTGTGTCATGGGGGTCCCGTCTGTCCAATGCAGTCCTTTCCTATGCGCTGTATCTGAAAAAGATGGTGCTGCCGAACGATCTGGCGATTTTTTACCCTCGTTCGGACACCTTGCCGGATTTTGGGGCGATGGCTTTGGCGGTTCTGGTTT
>JAPYTY010000075.1:1005-8811 GCA_029942065.1 Acidobacteriota bacterium
CCCCCCCCCCCCCCCCCCCCCCCCCCCCCCCCCCCCCCCCCCCCCCTGGGGGCGGAGAAGGTCGGGTTATCCGGTGGTGGGATGGCTGTGGTATCTGGGCACATTGTTCCCGGTGATTGGTCTGGTGCAGGTTGGAGGCCAGGCCATGGCCGACCGCCATTCCTATATTCCCTTGATCGGTGTGTTCATCATCCTGGTCTGGGGATCAGCAGAATTATCCGATCATTTGCGTCTGGGAAACATGTGGCGGGTGAGCGTGGGATTGGGCGCTGTGGGCTCATTGGCTGTCCTGACTCAGATTCACCTCAGTTACTGGCAAGACAGCCGTACACTTTTCGAGCATGCCCTCGAGGTGACTTCCAGAAATCACATTGCCCACATTGGCCTGGGATTGGCACTCAAGCAGCAGGGGGACCTGGATGCCGCAATGACCCATTTTCAGGAAGCACTGCAGATCGATCCTGGATACTCCAGGGCCCATAACAATGCCGGAATGATCCTGGCGGAACAGGGTCAACTGGTTGATGCAACGGAGTATTTTTCAGAGGCACTGCGCTTGAATCCAAGTTTGCTTGCTGCCCAGAACAATCTGGGGATGGTCTACCGGATTCAGGGTAACTACCCCGAGGCCATTCGTCATTTTTCAAAGGTCCTGGAAACGGATTCGAGTTATGTCAGGGCCCATGCCAACATGGGTTTGGTCATGGAGGCACAAAATGATTTCCAGGAAGCCATTGTCTGGCACCAGCGTGCTTTGAGGATCTCACCCCGTCGTTTTGCCACTCTAAACAACCTGGGATTGGCCTTCATGGAAACCGGCCAGCTGGATCAGGCCGCGATTCATTTTGCTCAGGCCATCGAGATCAACCCCGACAGCGCCATCCCCTATATCAACCTCGGCCGGGTCAAGTTAAGGACAGGACAGATGGATGAGGCTGACCAGCTTTTGCTGGCGGCCATCGAAGTTCAGCCCGACTTTTCCGAAGCCTACTATTACCTGGGACGAGTCAAATCGAATCAGGGTCAAGTTCAATCGGCCATTGATTACTATGAAAAGGTGTTGGAGTACGAGCCAGATCACCCGCAAGCGCTCCAGGGACTCGATGATCTGCTGGGTCGTGATTAGAAGCCGGGTTCCGGATGCCCATTTGTAAATATCGCTGGAGATCGGTATCCTGATTACAGTTCGGGGGCGATTGGCTTCGACGAGAGTAGTTGATGCAGTAGTTGCATGCCGAGGTGCCACAACCTCGTAAATCCGTGGCAATATAAAATAACTGCCAACGAACAGTTACCACTCGCTGCGTAATTGACGCAGCCGTCTTGCCTGCTCAGCCCGCGGGGTGGATGAGGCGTCGTTTAGCGGGATATTCAATCATTTCGCTTCCTTCAGGGAATGATGGAGAAACGTACTGAGGGGCGTTCTTTCAGGTAAGTTTGCCGGTTTCCTCGGCCTGTTTGGATGAAAATTGAAATCGGATAAGCATGTAGATTCTGCTGCTGAAAGCTTTCGGACGTGGGTTCGATTCCCACCGCCTCCACCAAACCTTTTGGTTGATTGGAGTTCAGCTTGAATATCCTGATTCTAAAAAGGGAGGGAGAACTCGGGTTCCACGGGATGACCGATGTCGGCGTTTGGGTGCGCCGGTGGTGAAGCCGAGTTCTTGGTAGTTGACTTTTCGTTATCTAACTTACTACAGTAGTAAGGTTTGCGCTGGTGAGTCATCCCCCCGGGTCTGTTATCGAACTGGCTCAATGAAATGATGCAATGAAAAAAAGAGGAAATCTCACGGTCATAGTTGCTCACTCTGCCTACCTATCGGCACGCCGGTACAAGGTATCCGGAAATTTTCTGGCTTCGCTCAGGATTGCAGGGGTGATCGTGTGTGCTTCCTTTCTCCTGTCCACGCTGCACTACTACTATATGTGGAAGCAAACGGCTGACCATGTGGAGTTAAAGGCCAGGGCCTATCAGCTCGACAAGGAGAACGAGGCCTTTCGTCTGGCGGCCAGGCAGTTGAACGACAAGATTTCCTCGCTTGAGGTAACTTCCAAGAAGCTGCAGGTCCTTTCCGGTCTCGACCAGGAAAGCCTTGGTGGTGTAGGAGGTCCTTCCTCGTTCGATAATCCCTTGCTGAGCCTGGATTCCCAGAATCTGTTTGAACACTTCTCTTCCATGGAAACCAAGAGCATCAGCCTGGAGGGCACATTGATCCAGCTCCAGGACGTTTACAATACCCGAAGCATTCTTCTGGCTGCGACTCCTGCGATCATGCCCGTGACTGGGTATCCTTCAGGCCGATTTGGCTACCGGATCGATCCCTTTAATGGAAAACGTGACTTTCATCCCGGCATCGACATTTCCGCCCCCCGGGGCAATAAAGTCATTGCGGCGGCCGATGGAGTTGTGACCACTGCGGGACGCAAGTTTTCCTATGGGAAACTCGTGACCCTGGAGCACAAATTCGGCATCTCGACTCGTTATGGCCATCTGGATCGTTACAGCGTGGAAAAGGGACAGAAGGTCAAAAGGGGCGACATCATCGGCTATGTGGGCTCTACCGGCCGCTCTACGGGCCCTCATCTTCACTATGAGGTTCGCCTCAACGACCGGCCGCTCAATCCTCTTCGCTTTTTCCGGGATTAACTGCCCGGATCATTCATAAGTCCTCTACTGCAGCGCCGCCGCCTTCATCTGAGCGAAGCGAAAAAATCATCCGTCCTGACTGTGTTGCGCTTCCTTCGACCTTCTCGACGTACTCAGAGAGTACGCCTGCGTCGGTCTCAGTTGCGGGCCTTGTCATGGCGTCGCTTCGTGACGCCGGCTTCATCTGAGGAACGAAGAGAACCGATGCCTGATCCGGGCTTGCCCTCTGGAATCTCTTTAGTAGAGGAATGTCCGGGCGGGGGCCTCGCATGGCTTCCCGAGCCATTTCTGCGAAACCCTCCTCAGTTTTTCCGCCCGGGAGCAGTGCCTTGAAAGCCGAAGGCTCTGACGACTGCTCAGCAAGGGTATTAGCAATTCCGAGACCAGACCCAAAAAATTAGCAAGCTCCAATAATGCAATCATTTAAAGGGATTGACCTGAACGGGCCGGAGCAGAAGTCCTGCCATCCCAGGGAGAAAAAGTCCTACTGCGGGCCGGACTTTTGGGAAATGGCTGACACCCTAACCCTCTGGCAGGAAATCCGAAATCCGAAATCCGAAATCTGAAAATTCCCAATTCAAGTTTGGCCTGAAGGGCGGATGGCCCAGGCCGTCTCAAAACCTCAATGCATGCGCACAGGTGTGCGTCTTCCGATCAGACGGCAAGCCCATTGTAGCGGCCCTCCGGATTCGGAACACTGAGGCGCCTCCCACATTTCTTGAGCTGTCTCCTGAACTGAGATGGAATGTAGGGGCGTACTGAGTACGCCCACAAGATAACCTTTGTCGATGGCATATTCCGGGCGCATTCGGTGCGGGCCTCTTGCTGTAGGCAGTAGGCCACACATCCAGCGTCCTTTCATTCCACGGCTTGGCCTCCCCAGTCGCTCATAGAGCGGCCGCTACAAGTCAGTCGTCATATTGATGGGAAGGAACTGCCGAAGGAACGCCCCTGCTCATTCGTCTGGAATTACTGAGTTTTGAGACGCTCTGGGCCGTGAGCCCCAGGATTGAAGGGGTTTTCAGTGAAGGAGCCCTGTAGGGGCGATGTCGTTCGAGCCCGGCCCGAAGGGCGCATGTCTTGTTCTCCATTTCTGTCAGACGGCAAGGGTCACAATTTTCGGTCTGCGGTCTGCGGTCTGCTTCCCCCCGGTCATCCAAGAGTGTTACTCTTTTATTTAGCCGGAATTATGCACGAATTCGGGCTCGTTGTTAGACTTTTTTGGCCGGCCATGCATCTTGAAGAAACGAGACAAAAGATTATTCGGAGCGAGCAGTACCTTTTGGAGTTGGCACTGCAGGGGGATACGGCCTGCTTTGGTGAGTTAATTGAGAGATGGCAGCGAAGAATTTATGGTTTCATCTGCCGCTATGTCGGCAATGCGGATGAGGCACACGATCTCACCCAGGACACCTTCACCAAGGCCTTCAGCAATCTGGGTCGTCTGTCCGATCCCGAGCGCTTCTCATCCTGGTTGTACACGATCGCGCTCAATGAATGCCGGATGCGGTTTCGCAGACGGCGCAAGATTCAGGTTGTCTCGCTTCCGGAGGAAGACACTGAAGTCGTCCCGATCCACTTGAGAGATCCGGCCGCCTCGCCAGAGGCGAAGCTGGCGGTCAAAGAGGATGTTCAGGTGTTGCGGGAAGCATTCGATCAGCTGCCGGAGGAGCAAAAAGAGGTCATTTTGATGAAGGAATACCAGGATCTGAAATTCCACGAGATCTCTGAAATTTTGGCTATTCCTTTGTCGACGGTCAAGTCACGAATGTATTTGGGTTTGAAAACTCTCAGAAAGCTTATGGAGAATCAATCATGAAATGTGAAGAGGCCCAGCAGGGAATCATCGATGTGCTCTATGGGGAAGAGTTGAACCCTAGAGAAGGCTTTGAGTTTTTCAGGCACCTCGGTGAATGTTCCAGCTGCAACCTGGAGTATCTTGAACTGCTTGAAACCCGTGAAAAACTAGGTGAGTGGAAGATTGAGCAGCAGCAAGAAAAGGGTTTTGAAGCCCCTAATGTTTCAGGTGGGTTTTTCCGGCGCATCCCGTGGTGGCCGCTTCTTCAAAAGGTTGCGGCTGGTGTTCTGATCATGGTGGGTGCCGTCTCCATTGTTCAGTCGATGGGGTACTGGGGCGGAAAACGCCTGGTGGTTTCCCAGCAGCAACTCACTGAGACGGTTCAGGACATGATTGTTTCCCAGCAGCAGAAGGAGCGGGAGTTGATGCTCAGGGCGTTACTCGAGGTCAAGGAAGATATGGAGCTCAGGGAGAGGGATAACTTCGGTCAGATGCAGCAGTACCTGGTGACACTTGAGCAGCGTTATATCGAAAATATCGAGGAAAACAATCACTATATGCGGAACATTCTTTCGCGATAGGAGGGTTTCATGCGTAGTCGTTCAGTCCTATCCATCTCCCTTTTATTCTTTTGTGTGGCAGGCACCACGACCTTCGGGGCCGAGGCTTTTGATCTGGCGATGCTCAAGAGAAATACGCGGATTTTCGAAGGCATAGTCAATGAGGTCATCAAACAGAACTTCCCCAATCCCTTTGCGGTTACAGGGAGAGCGGAAGCCTCCTATTTGCAGGAATTCGGAATCGTTGTGTCTTTGCACTTGAACATAAATCGAGCCAAGATTCGCACCCCCTTTGGCCTGGTGACGCCCCTGCAAGATGAGAGGTCGAAGGAGGAGCAGCTCCGGACCCTGAAGGACTCCATGGTGCGATGTCTGGCTGACTACGGAGGGACCTTCAAGCAGCTTACAAGTGGGAACTTCATCGCCATCACCGCCCATGTGGAGGATCGAAACGAGCTGGATTCCACCCGGAATACCATCATCGTCATCATTTCCGCCTCCAAGGAGAATGTGGATTCCTTGACGATGGGCAGGATTTCCCCCCAGCAGTTCCAGGAACGCGTTCGAATTACCGAGTACTGATCCTATGATCGAGTTTGCCAAGCTAAAGATTCGAGATTCGTTTGGCCAGGAATTGCTGGAGAGGGGTGTGATCTCCGAGGAAGAGCTGGGGACCGCTCTCAATTTACAGACCCAGTCAGGCGAGAGGATCGAAAAACTGCTGGTGGACATCGGAGCGATGTCCGAAGCGGATTTGGTGGTCCATTTGAGTGCCTATCTGGGTGTTCCCTATGTGATTTCTGAGGATTTCCCTCAAGTTCCGGTACTGGAGAACACCTTCTCGGAAAAATTCATGCGCGAGTGTAAATTCATTCCCATTAAATCGGAAGCTCATGAGCAGTTGACGATTGCCATGGCTGACCCTCGCGATACCTCCACTCTGGATACCATCCGCCTCTATACCGTTTTCCAGGACCTGCAGGTCTTTCTGGCCCCGGAAAGCGCCATTCTCGATCTTATCGAGAAGTTTTACGGGAACCAGGCGTCCAGTTTGGGAAGAATCGTGGAAGATATCGACGAGGGAATAGATGCCGTCGGTGATGAGGCGGAGGATATCGAACATTTGAAGGACCTGGCATCGGAGGCCCCCGTGATTCGGTTGGTCAACCTGGTGCTTTCCCGTGCCATCGAAGCCCGCGCCTCGGATGTCCACATTGAGCCCTTTGAGCGGGATTTAAAGGTGCGATATCGAGTCGATGGGATTCTCTATGACCAGGAGTCGCCTCCCAAGAGACTGAAGGCGGCCGTTATCTCTCGGATCAAGATCATGGCCCGACTCAATATTGCCGAGCGGAGAATTCCCCAGGATGGTCGCATCAAGATGAAGGTGCTGGGGAAGGATGTCGATTTGCGGGTTTCCACGCTTCCCACCATGTACGGAGAAAGCGTTGTCATGCGCATCCTGGACAAGAGCAATACCCAGATCTACGACGTGGAGAAACTGGGCTTTTCTCCCCGGATGCACGATCTGTTCGAGGATCTCATTGTGCGGCCTTATGGAATCATCATGGTCACGGGTCCTACCGGCAGCGGAAAAACCACGACTTTGTACGGTGCCCTGACGAAAATTAACCAGCCGGACAAGAAGATTGTGACCATCGAGGATCCGGTGGAATACCAGATCGACGGGATCAATCAAATTCACGTGAACCCGCAGATTGGCCTGACCTTTGCCATGGGACTGAGGTCCATCGTCCGTCAGGATCCCGACGTGATCATGGTGGGAGAGATGCGAGATCTGGAAACCGTGGAAATCGGAATCAGGGCTGCCCTGACCGGACATCTGGTTTTCAGCACTCTTCACACCAACGACGCTCCGGGTGCCATTGCCCGAATGGTGGATATGGGGGCGGAGGACTACTTATTGGCCTCAACCATCCTGGGAGTCCTGGCCCAGCGTCTGGTGCGAATCATCTGCCAGGAGTGCAAGGAGAGACAGTCGGTAGAGGATAGCTTCCTGGAGGAAATCGGGATTCCCCCGGATGATCGGACCGAGGTTTTCGAAGGGAAAGGATGTAAGGAGTGCGGGCAGACCGGGTATCAGGGCCGGCTCGGTATTTTTGAATTGATGTTGATGGATGAGGAGGTCCGCCGTCTCATTCTTTCCAATTCCGATGCAACCCAGATCCGGAAAGCTGCCATCCAGGGGGGCATGATTTCTATGCGGGCAGACGGAATCGAAAAGGTAAAACAGGGAGTCACGACCATCTCAGAGGTCCTGAGAGTCACCCAGGATCTGTGAGGACATGGTTCACGTCGGCAAAATCTTGTAGCGGCCGCTCTGTGAGCGGCTTTCCGGGGTTTTTGGTCTGTTGGTCTGTGGTCAGCGGTCAGCGAGTTTAATATGGCTTTTTTTAGATACAAGGCGGTAACGTCGGCCGGGAAAATGGTGGAGGGTACGCTCGAAGCGGTGGACCAGCAAAGCGTGGTGGACCGCCTTCAGACGCAGGGCCAGCTTCCCGTCAAGGTGTCCTCGGGCGAAGAGACCGGATTTCTGAGTCGGCAATTTGAGCTGCCCTGGAAGAAAAAAAGAGTTTCCCAGGCCGAGCTGCTCATCTTCACCCAGGAGCTTTCGACTTTGATTCAGGCAGGACTGACCCTGGATCGCAGTTTGAGAATCCTCGCCAATTTAACGGAAAATGTTTATCTGAGCGAGGTGGTCGGGGAACTGCTGAGTGAGGTCAAGAGCGGTCGTTCGCTCTCGGAAGCGATGGCCAAGTTTCCCCAGGTGTTCCCAAAGG
>JAPYTY010000076.1:0-5427 GCA_029942065.1 Acidobacteriota bacterium
CGACTGCTCCTGATGGCCACCTTGATGAGGTTCGGAAGCCTGCCGGCCGCCGCCGATTCCAGAAATCCGACTCCCCAGGAGAAGGAAGCGGTCCGAGACAAGATCGAACAGTATCAGGAGGTATTCAGCACGCACTAGGGTGCGTGCTGACGTGCTTTCGCGCTGTTGTGCTATCGCGCTGTCGTCTTTTCGTGGATACGAATAGCCGCTTATCAATAGCCAGGTTTGCCAATTGAGAAAGAAACGAAAGCACGAAGGCACGAACTCACGAAAGCACGAGGGTTCGGCCCTCGTCATCGAACTCAACGCTGTCATCGTCGCGGTCACCGATGGAAAACCCCGAATTCTTGTCGTCCAGCACCCTGATCACCCTGAAAACGCGGACGATCAAAAAGACAGCTTACCGCCCGATGCCCTTCCCTTCGGACCTCTGGATCCGGCCGCCGACCGTACCCTCGAACTGGGTTTGAGACGCTGGGTAAGAGAGAGAACCGGCATGGAACTGGGCTATGTGGAGCAACTCTACACCTTTGGCGACCGCAACCGGGATCCGGGAGAACTGGAAGGCGGGCCCAGGGTCATCTCGGTGCCCTATCTGGCCCTGGTCAAGGAAAGGCAGCTGTCCGACATGGGCACTGCCAGATGGCAGGATTGGTATGAGTTCTTTCCCTGGGAAGACTGGCTTCAAAGACATTCCTCTGTGATCGATGAAGAGATCGCCCCCGCCCTCGAAACCTGGATCCGGAACGATCCGGATCCTGAGAGCTGCGATCGTCGCCGAGAACGAATTGAGATCGCCTTTGGATTAGGTGGCACTCCCTGGGATGAGGAAAAAGTTCTGGACCGATATGAACTCCTTTACGAAACCGGTCTGGTGCCTGAGCAGGCAAGAGATCAGGAGCTGGGAATCGAATACGAAAGGGAGTCTCCAGTCTCGTCGGTGGAGCTTTCCACAGAATCCAGCGGGGTATCTTTGGTTCGCCCCATGGCCCTGGATCACCGCAGAATCCTGGCCACCGCCATGGGCCGGCTGCGAGGGAAGATCAAATATCGTCCGGTGGTCTTTGAGCTGCTTCCCCGTAACTTTACTCTTCTGCAACTCCAGCGGGTGGTGGAAGCCCTGGCAGGAGTCGGACTCCATAAACAGAACTTCCGACGCTTCGTGGAAAAAGGAGGACTGGTTGAAGAGACGGGCCAATGGGAGACCAAGACGGGCGGAAGACCCGCCAAACTTTTTTGTTTTCGTCGTGAGGTTCTTCGCGAGCGTCCAGCTCCCGGAGTCGGCCTTCCCGGAGTGCGGCATTGAATGTGCGGTGGAAAGGTGTCCCGTTTCGAATCCGGAAGGCCGCTACAAAATCCTGCCACCCAGAATGTTGCTTCCTTGATTTTGGAGAAAACTTCAATTATGCTCATTGTTAGCATAAGTGGTGCTGGTGGGCACCTTTTTCAAGCACCCGTGATTAATTGAGAGTGATCCTGATGATTGAATCCATGAGCTGAAATCATGACAACAACATCTACGTTCAGCCCGGCGCTTACACCCGAGGTGGCACGTGCAACTGCCCCCATTTACGATCGTTTGCGCAACGTCATTCCCGAGATCGAGTGGCCGGTTCATGCCCCCTGGATCGCCCGCATCAATGAACTCAAACAGCAGCACAACGCCATCATTCTGGCCCACAACTATCAAACTCCGGAAATCTTTCACGGTGTCGCCGATCTGACCGGGGACTCGCTGGCTCTGGCTCGACAGGCGGTGGAAACCGAGGCCGATGTCATCATTCTTTGCGGCGTTCATTTCATGGCCGAGACCGCCAAGATCCTGAATCCCCAGAAGACGGTCCTGATCCCGGACCTGGATGCTGGATGCTCGCTTGCCGCATCCATCACTGCCGAAGATGTCCGCCTTCTGAGACAGCGCTACCCGGATGTTCCTGTTGTCACCTACGTCAACACCTCGGCCGCGGTAAAGGCCGAATGCGATATTTGCTGCACCTCGGCCAATGCCCTCGAGGTGGTGGAATCTCTCGGCAGTGAGCGGGTTATTTTCCTACCCGACGAGTTTCTGGGACTGCATGTGGCAGAGCAGACCGAGATTGAATTGATTGTCTGGAAGGGACACTGTGAGGTGCACGAACGTTTTACTGCGGAGGATCTTCATTCTTACCGCAAGCAATACCCGGACATCGAGATTCTGGCACATCCGGAGTGCCCCCCCAGCGTTTTGAAGGAGGCCGATTTCATCGGATCGACTTCGGGAATGATCCGTCATGTGGGAGAACAAAAGCCCAACCGAATTGTCATGATCACGGAATGCTCCATGAGTGACAACGTGGCCGTGGAGTTTCCCGAGATCGAGTTCATCCGTCCCTGCAACCTGTGCCCCCATATGAAAAGAATCACCCTTCCCAAGATATTCAACTCCTTGCAAAAGCTGGAATTTCAGGTCGAAGTGGATTCGGAAGTGGCCAAACGGGCGCGCCTCTCTCTGGAACGCATGCTGGCCGTGGGGTAAGACCCCTGACCCCGGGCGCTGGTCTGCGACCAGCGCGTTGCACGTTCCAGGTTCCACGTTTCACGAAGGAAAAACAAAATCCCGCGCCGATTCCGGGGGGCCGCTACAACCTGGCAGAGAATTCGAAGGCAGACCTGTTCTGGTTCTCAGCACGCGAAGCGTGTTTCTCCACGCACGAAGTGCGTTTCTCTGCGTGCAAAGCACGCTTCGCGACGCGCTTCTCCTGACCGAACCGAATTTGACCCGTTCGCCGCCTTTCATTAACATTTAGCCGACTCAAAAAAACGACGTTTCGGGAGGTATGACTTGGCGAGTTCCGTGGGTGCCTTGATTATGGCTTACGGCAGTCCCTTTTCATTGGATGAGAAGGACGTCTTCGAATACCTGCGCCATATTCTGATGCATTACCGTAAAGCAGAACCGACTCAGGAAGAGCTCCAAAATCTAAAGGACCGCTATGCAGCCATCGGAGGCTCGCCGCTTTACTCCATAACCGAACAGATTGCCGAGGCCGTTCAAGACACACTCGACATGGAATCGCCGGGCCGTTTCAAGGTGTTTATGGCCATGAAGCACTCGCCTCCTCTGATCGAGGATGTGGTGAAGAAAATTTCCGATTCGGGGCTAAAGCAGGCAGTTGCCGTCGCTCTGGCTCCCTTTCGTTCTCGTCTCAGCAGCGATGCCTACTACGAAATCGTCCGCCACACCAATGATCAACTGGACCGTCCCCTGCAATGGTCCTACGCGGGAGACTGGCATTTGCATCCCCTTTTCCTGGAACTCTGGAGTAGGAGTATTGAAGAAGCCCTCCGCAAATACGATGAAGCGCCCATGGTCATTTTTACCAATCACAGCCTTCCAGCCCGCATTCAGGAATGGGACGACCCTTACGCCCGGCAGTTTGAGATGACCGCCCAGGCTCTGGCCAAAATGTGTGGCCTGACCAGGTGGACCTCCGCTTTCCAAAGCGATGGCGGAGGCAACCAGCCCTGGCTGGGTCCCCGGCTGCTGGACGTGATTCTGGAAGCAAAGGCGGCCGGAACGGTTACCTTTCTACTGGCCCCGATCGGTTTCCTGATGGACCACCTGGAGATCCTTTACGATCTTGATGTGGAGGAACAGGCGGAAGCAAAAAAAGCGGGCATCTCATTGGAGCGTACGGCCATGCCCAATCATCACCCATTACTGATGTCCCTCCTGGCCAATCTCATTCGCGAAGGATCTACCGACGACTAAGGCCCGCGGTGGTGCAGTAGTGCGGAGGCAAAATATTGTAACGGCCGCTTATTAGCCCGACTATCTCATACCCGCTCTACTGCATCGGCGCCATGATCCGTCCTGACTGTGTTGCACTCCGTCGGCCTCCTCAGCGTACCGTACAGTACGCTTGCGGTGGCCTCGGTCGCGCGCCTTGTCAGACCGGCCCTTCCGCCGCTTCGTGACGACCTGGTGTGAGAAAATCAGGCTTGAGCGGCTCTCCGGAATCGGCGCGGGATTTTTTCCTTCGTGAAACCTGGAACCTGAAACGTGAAACGCGCGGGTCGAAGACCAGCGCCTATTCCCTCGAGCCGGGAGTGACCATCAGCGTCATCGGCTCACCCCCTCGTTCCACAACCACCTTGACCTCGACACCCACCTTAAGGGCATCGATGGCAAAGGTGTAGTCATAGATATTTTCAATCTTCTTACCCGCCAGTTCAATCACGATATCCCCCGCCTCAAGGCCTGCCTCTTCAGCGGGCGCCCCCTTCATGACCCCGGATAACTTCACTCCGGCAACATCGCTCTGGGAATAGTCCGGAATGGTTCCCAGATAGACACGAAGGTTGGCCCGCGGCATCGACTCGGCAGGGCGCTCCATCTCGATATAATCCGGTGAATCTTCATTGGTGAGCAGGGAACGCGTGATCGATCCCATCAGACCCACGATCTTTGCAGAACCCTCAAAGTTGACCTTGTCGGCCGTATCACGCGGAGTATGATAGTCCTCGTGCACCCCGGTGAAGGCGCTCAAAAGGGGGGCGCCGTTGAGGTAAAAGGAGGTGGCATCAGTGGGCAGGTAACTGTCGTTCTGGATCACGATGGGCAGCCCGATGGGAACGTTGCTTCGTTCCGTTTCCCTGAGCCAGATTGAACTTGAGCCCACTCCCTGCAGCACCAACGAATCCCTCAAACGACCGATCATATCCATGTTCAGGTAGGCCACCACTCTCTCAGCCAGAGTGCTCAAGTTTTCCTCTTCCACCAGGGAACGGACGAAATGACTGGAGCCGAGCAGCCCCAGTTCTTCACCCGACCAGGCACTCAGAATTAAATCGTGCTTCATGGGCAGATCTCCCCGGGCCTTCTGATCGGCCAGATACTGAGCAATCTCCAGGATCCCGCCCACCCCGGAGGCATTGTCGTCGGCCCCGTAGTGAATCATTTCATGCTCTCCGGCCCGAGCCAGGGAACCGGCACCCCGGCCGCGACCCAGATGATCCACATGGGCACCCACCACCACGGCCTTTCGTGCCTCTCCCGGAGCTCGCAATCGAGCCAGCACATTGTTTCCGTTTCGCCGCTCCTTGACCACCTCGATCCGGGAGCCGATTTGAAGATCGGGAATTTCAAAACCCATGACGGAAGCTCCCCGGTCGAGCTCATCCTGTAAACCCTTGAGGTCTTTTCCAGCTGCCTCGAGCCACTGATCGGCAAGCGCATTGGTTACCGAGATCACGGCCAGGCTGGTGCCGGCCTGGGAGCTGTCAAACGACAGAGGGACCAGTTGCTGGTTCACTTGCGAATTGGGACCGCTCACCACCACCAGACCATGAGCTCCTCTATCACGTACCGCCATCGCCTTGTAGCGGAGGCTTGAATAGCGGCTCAGGTGCTGTCTCACCTGCGGGGAAACGTCCTCGGGTAAATAG
>JAPYTY010000076.1:5437-8775 GCA_029942065.1 Acidobacteriota bacterium
AGCACCCACTTGCCCTCTACCGCCAGGTGGGCATAGGAGTCATACTCCTCGTTCTCATCGGATCCGGGCGCCACGATTCCATAGCCGGCAAAGACGACCTCGGCCGGATCAAAGGTTCCACTTCCGGAGAAAGCCAGGGGCCTCCACGCCTGATCCAGCGGCAAGGTCTTCTGGCCGGAGTCGCCTCGGCTGGAGGATAGTCGGTTGTCGGAACCCAGAGAAACCCCGGCCGTGAACTCGAATTGCTGAAAGAAGGTTCCGTTGTCTCCTGCAGGCTCCAGTCCCAGAAACTGAAAGACCGAGGCTACATAATCTCCGGCTCGCCTGGCACCCTCGGATCCGGTCAGCCGGCCCTCCATCCATTCCGAAGCCAGATGAGTCACATGCATCCGTAAATCTTCGGCTGTAATCCCCGAGCTGGTCTCCTCAAGGGGGGGAGGCGTCTGAGTGATCTCTTCCCGATTCGGTTGCCTTGCCGGGGGAAGCGACTCGGGACTCAGCTTCAGAAGCCTTTGCGCTTCGGCATGGTTCCATTCAGCGGCAAACAACTGGGACTGCCCGCCGCTGGTGCGCGTACTGGTCCAGACCAGTTGATCGCGTCCGGGGTTGAAGACGGGCAGGCTGTCGAAGCCGTCCTTGTAGGTCACACGAACCGGCTCAGCCTTCCCTTGGACGTCGACCAGGAAGAGCTCGAAGTTGCCAAATCCATGCAGATTATTGGAAAAGATCAGGTACTCGCCCGAAGGATGAAAGTAAGGGGCCCAGGACATCACTCCCAGGCGCGTGATCTGTCTTTGCTGTGAGCCGTCGGTTTTCATCACATGAATTTCGGCGGTTGCCCCATCCACAGAGAATCTCCGCCAGACGATTTCCTTCCCATCCGGGCTGAAGAAGGGTCCCCCGTCATATCCCTTGTTCTCGGTCAAGCGGCGCACCCCGCTGCCATCAGCGTTCATCAGGTACACATCCACCAGATAGGACTTGTCGCGGTCGAAAATCTCCTGATCTTCAGTAGACAGCTCCTGCTGGTAAGCGTGACGGTTGGAGGAGAAAACAATCAACTTCCCGTCGGGCGAGAAGGACCCTTCGGCGTCATAGCCGGGAGTGCGGGTCAGGTTTTCAAGCCGGCTTCCCTGGACGTCGCTCCGGTAGATGTCATAGAACTCATCGTAGTCCCAGGAATAACGGCGAGTTTGTCCGGACTCCCGGAAATCCAGCTCCTCTTGCTGCTTGAGCCGGGCATCGGGATCCGCATGGGTCGATGAAAAAAGGACGCTTTCACCGTCGGGATGAATCCAGGCACAGGTCGTTCTCCCGAATCCGGGGCTGACCCGCTGGGTATCTCCCGTGGTCAAGTCCATGAGATAGATCTGAAAGAAGGGATTTCCAGGTTCACGCTCGCTTTGAAAAACAAGCCTAGAGCCCCGACTCCCAAAGTACCCCTCACCCGACCGTCGCCCTTCAAAAATGAGCTGCCGGGTCCCCGAAAGAAGCCGACTCTCCGCCTCGTCTTCCTGAACCTCCTGAACCGTGGCCGCGTGGGAAGTGGAGACGGCAACCACCCATTCGGGTATCAGGACGATCAGCAGCAAAACTATCAAGGTGGGAAAACTCTTCATAGCGTCAACCATATGCCGACCAACCCACCAAATTCAAGGGTTCGGGGGATTACGGTCACGGCTTCAATACTAAGCGGTACTATGATATCTTTCCCAGTCTGCGAGTCGCAGGGCTAATACCGGTTCTCGTTTTGAAGCGACAAAGGCGCCGGTCTGATAAGGCGCTCGAGGGGAGGTTCCCGGAAGCGTACTGCTTGGTACGTCGAGGAGAGCCGACCGAAAGCAACACCGTCAGGACGGGTGATTTTGTCGCTGAACAGGAGTGTACAATGGCAGAGACAAGGCAATTCAATCACTACACTTTTTTCAGCTTCACCGATTACTACTGGCAGCAGCCTTCGGAAAAGCGCCAGGCTTTTCTGGAGGAACTCAAGAGTGGAATCCCTCAGCTGGCGGAGCAGGCATTTCTGTACAACATCTTCCCCACTCGTTCCGAAGGGGATCTGATGATCTGGAGTGCGGCCCAGGTGGAGGACACCCAGACCCCGCACACGTTTTTCTCGGGATTTGCAGACAAGACCAGCAGCTGGAGACCCTACTTGAAACCCTTGAACACACTGTGGGGATTCACTCGCCCCACTGATTATGCCAGCGGAAAATCTTCTCAGGAACTGAACCCTTTCGAGGCAGAGCGCCGACCCTACCTGGTCATCTATCCCTTTCACAAGATGGGCGACTGGTACATGATGAGCCGGGATGCTCGGCAAGGAATGATGAACGAGCACATTCGAATCGGCCGTCAGTATACCGAGATCACGCAGCTTCTCCTGTACTCCACCGGCCTGCAGGATCAGGAATTCGTGGTGGTTTATGAAACCGATGACGTGGCCTATTTTTCCAAGCTGGTCACCGAACTGCGAGACACGGAGGCCCGAAAATACACCCTGCGTGATACCCCTATCTACACAGCCATCTACCGACCCATGGAAGAGATTCTTTCAGGGCTGGCATAATCCCGGCTATTGATCCTGGTGCACTCCCTATGAAGTTGAGCCAGTCGAAGCAACTGATGGATCAAGCCAGGAAATTGATGCCGGCCGGTGTCAACAGCCCGGTGCGTGCCTTTGGTGCAGTGGGTGGAGATCCGATTTACCTTGCCAGAGGAGAAGGCGCGCTGCTCACCGATGTGGACGGCAACACCTATATCGATTACGTTTGCTCATGGGGACCCCTGATCCTGGGGCACTGTCATCCTGATGTGATCTCGGCAGTGGAGCGAACTGCCCGTCTGGGTACCAGCTACGGTGCTCCCCATGAAGGCGAAATCCAGCTGGCCCGGACGATTGTTCAGGCCATGCCCTGGATCCAGATGCTCCGCTGTGTCAACTCAGGAACCGAAGCCGGCATGAGCGCCATTCGTCTAGCGCGTGCCGCTACCGGCAGAGACAAGATCCTCAAGTTCGAGGGAAACTATCACGGCCACGTCGATAGTTTACTGGTCAAGGCAGGCTCCGGGCTGGCCACTTTCGGCCTCCCCGACAGTGCAGGTGTCCCGGAGGCCATGACCCGGGACAGCCTGGTGGCACCCTACAATCACCTGGACGCGGTGGAAGAAGTTTTCAGCCAGCAGGGTGAGTCGATTGCCGCGGTGATCGTGGAACCGGTGGCCGGGAACATGGGGGTGGTGCCGCCCCGAGCCGGGTTCCTGGAGGGACTGCGTGAACTGACAAAGCGACATGGGGCCCTGCTGATCTTCGACGAGGTCATCACCGGCTTCCG
>JAPYTY010000077.1 GCA_029942065.1 Acidobacteriota bacterium
GCCATCGAGAGCAACGCACGCTTGGGCCGAGGGGAGTGGTTTGTGGCGGAGGCTGATGAAAGCGATCGCAGTTTCCTCAAGCTTTCTCCGTTTTGTGCCGTGGTGACCAATATCGACCTGGATCACATGGATCAATACCGCGATCTGGCCGATTTACAGGCGGCCTTTGTGGAGCACCTGAATCGCATCCGGGCGGAGGGTCTGGTGGTAGCCTGCGCAGATGACGCCGGAGTGGCGGCAATACTGAAAAAACTTCACCTCCGGGTGGTAACCTACGGCCTAGAGGCAGGGGCTGATATCTGCGCGCGCCGGCTGGAGCTGGAGTGGCGCCGGTCGAGCTTTGACTGTTATGAGAGTGGTGTCTGCCTGGGGCGCATCCAGCTGGGTGTCCCGGGAAGGCATAACGTGTTGAATTCTCTGGCGGCTATAGCCGTGGCCCGGCAGGTGACCTCGGCGCCGTTTGAGGCGATCCAGAGGGCCCTGGCCAACTTCCAGGGAGCAGAACGGAGGCTCCAGTGGAAGGGAGAGAAAAATGGTGTGTGGGTTGTCGATGACTACGGGCATCACCCAACCGAGGTCCGGGCCACGCTGGAGGCGTGTAAAGTGGGGGGTCGCCGGATCGTTGTCGTCTTCCAGCCTCATCGCTACACTCGCACAGAATATGTGATGAAGGAATTGAGCCAATGTTTTTCGGATGCCGATGTCCTTTACTTGATGGATATCTATCCGGCCGGAGAGGAACCCATCGAGGGTGTGACCTCGGACCATCTGGCCGTCGAGATTGGCCGGCATCAGCTCGTCCATTACCTGCCGGATGAGGAAGAAATGCTGGCGGATCTCGAAAAAGAGACTCGAGCAGGGGATCTGATAATCACCCTGGGAGCCGGGAATGTCTGGAAAATCGGAGAAGCGTTTCTTGAAGAAAAGAAAACATAGCTTGAATGCCGTAGCGAAGCAACTGGCCCTGATGGGGGGGCGTGCTCTCCTGCTGGGGGGCCTGGTGCTGTCAGGACTGTTCGTTTTTGACCACACGCGCCACCCAGCCGAGGTTGTCGAGCTCTTTTCTTTCAAGCAAATTCATTACCAGGGACTCTCCCGGCTCGACCGAGAAGAGCTGGACTCACTGATCTTTCAAAGCGTCTCGGAAGACCTGCTCTTGATTGATCTGGATCGGGTCCGCGCTCTGGTGGAGTCCGAATCGTGGGTGAAAGAGGCTACCGTTCGTCGTAAATTGCCGGATGGTCTCTTTATCCATGTCACCGAGCGGCAGGCGGTCGCCATGGCGACCATCGACACTGAACTGTATGTCGTCGATCGAGAGGGCGTGATCCTGGATCGTCCTGGTTTACATCACCCCTCACTGGATCGTCCGATCGTGAAGGGACTGAAAAACGTGGCTCGGGAGAACGCGAGAGAGGAGAATGCCCTCAGGATGGAAATCTATCTGAGGGTATTGACTGAATTGACTCTCTATAACCCATTGATATCGGAAATTGACGTCGGGACTCCCAGTTCCGTGGCCGTCATTCCGGAAGGTGATCCAGTCTCCATAAACCTTGGGGACAAGGATTTCCTGGCGCGATACGAGACCTTTGTTTCGCAGAAGGATCTATACGATCGCTTGAAAGAGGAATACGGCATCATCGAGTCTGTCGATGTGACCTATGACAACAAGATTATTTTCCATACTCCCCGGGGACAGGAAAAGACCGTCACGGCACAAGTCGCCGATCGGTCTTGAAGGATGGGTAAGAAACAGTTTCTAGCCGGAATAGACGTGGGTACAACCAAAATCTGCACGACCTGCGCCCAGTCGGAGAACGGAACCACGGAGATTCTGGGCACGGGATTGGCCCCATCCCGGGGATTGAAAAAGGGGGTCGTGGTTAATCTTTCCGAAACGATTGATAGCGTCAAAGTGTCCCTGGAAGAGGCGGAAAGGCATTCGCAGACCTCGATTGAATCGGCCTTTGTCAGTATCGGGGGAGCTTTTATTCGTGGGATCAACAGTTCAGGAGAGACCGAGGTGCGCAGTAAAAACGGCGAAATCACCAATGAGGATATCCGTCGCGCCGTCAGAGTCGCCACTTCCGCGGACCTGAATGATGACTACCAGATCATTCATACTCTCACGCGCGACTTCAGCGTGGATGGACATGCGGGTGTGGTCAACCCACTGGGAATGAACGGCAAGCATCTGTCGGTCGCGCTGCATCTGGTGCTCAATGCCTCAGCGGTGGTGCAGAACATTGTCAATGCCATCAACAAGGCAGGTGTTCTGGTCAGCGGTGTGGTGATGCAGCAGTTGGCCTCCGCCGAAGCGGTTTTGAGTGCTGATGAAAAGGAACTGGGAACCGTGCTTGTCGATATAGGAGGGGGAACCACGGATCTCGCCTTTTACAATCAGGGCAGCATCTGGCACTCGGAGGTGATCCCGGCAGGGGGAGACCTGATTACCAAGGACATCGCTTTCGGGATCAAGGCCCCTCTGAAGGAAGCGGAGCAACTCAAGTGTACCGTAGGCAGCGTTTTTCCCGAGAGCGTTCCTATCGAGGAACTCATCGAGGTGAGCGAAGTCGGATCGGGACAGCTTAGAACCACGTCACGGCGGCAGCTGTGTCAGATTATCCAGGCCCGTTGTGATGAGATTCTCAAAGCGGTGGCCGAGGCTATCCAGCAGGTAGGGGTTCAGAAAGAGTTGATCATGGGGGTGGTGATCACCGGTGGAGGTTCGCTTCTGGATGGCATTGTCGACAGGGCCGAACAGATCCTGGGAATGCCCGTAAGGGTAGGCTATCCCATCAACCTGGTGTCTCACCAGCATTCCGCCTTTCACCCGGCGTATTCAACTTCGCTGGGCCTGCTCAAGTACACCCAGGATGTGCGGGGTCAGGTGGTTGTGGATCCGGAACCTCATCGAGGTGGAATGAAGAACTGGTTGATGGAGAGAATCGGATGAACGCTGGGATGTTTGCCAGAGATAGTCTGGATTGTGTGTCGGCCACGCAGCGACGAAAGCGCCAGCCTGACAAGGCGCGCGACGGGAGGACCCCGCAAGCGTACTCATGGAGTACGTTGAGGAGGTCGGGGGGTACCCGCTCTTGCGGGTCGCGCAACACCGTCAGGACGGATGATCTTTTCGCTGCTACTTGGAGGTAGTTATGGGGAACCTACGAATCAAGATTGACGACAACAACGAAAATATCACACTGGCATTCGACGAAAGCTTGTTGGGAGCCTCTCTCAAGGTTGTCGGGATCGGGGGTGGAGGCTGCAATGCCGTCAATCGGATGATTGAGACAGGTATCGAGGGAGTTGAATTTATCGCAGCCAACACCGATGTGCAGGCTCTACGTCAGTCCCGAGCTTCGACCAAGCTGCAGCTGGGTAACCAGTTGACCAAGGGGCTGGGTGCCGGCGCCAACCCCGAGATCGGACGTCAGGCCGCCCTGGAGGATACCGAAAAAATTATCGAGCTGCTCGAAGGTTCCGACATGGTTTTTGTTACCGCCGGGTTGGGAGGGGGAACGGGTGGGGGCAGCGCCCCGATTATTTCCAGCCTCGCTTCCGAACTGGGTGCCCTGACGGTCGCGGTGGTCACCAAACCCTTCGCCTTTGAGGGGAAAAAGCGCATGAACCAGGCCGAGCAGGCCCTTGTCGATTTAAAGGAATGCGCCGATACCGTGATCACCATTCCCAACGAACGGTTGCTGACGGCCGTTCCCCCTCAGACGTCCCTGGTAGATGCCTTTAAATTCGCAGATGATGTGCTCCGTCAGGCGGTACAGGGAATCAGCGATGTGATCACCGTTCCGGGCGTGATCAACGTCGACTTCGCTGACGTCAAGACGATTGTCACCGGAATGGGGATGGCGCTGATGGGGACCGGAATCGCCGAGGGAGATGGTAGGGCGGAAACCGCGGCCAGAAAGGCCATCAACAGTCCTCTTCTTGAAGACACAACCATACAGGGAGCTCGAGGGGTTCTGATCAATATCACCGGAAGCGACAATCTGCTCCTGCATGAAGTCAACGAGGCGATCCGCATCGTGCAGGAAGCAGCTCACCCCGATGCCAACATAATTTTAGGTTCGGTCTTAGATGAGGCGATGGCCAACAAGGTGAAAATCACCGTGATTGCCACCGGCTTCGATGAGGACAAGGGTCAGGAAGAAGAAGCTGCACCCGGAAGTGCACTGCGGCCCCGGCTGGCCAGCATGAGGCAATCTCAACAAATGCCTATCACCGTCAGGGAGTCATCGTCCGGCGCGCCAGGAACCTCCGGTGCGGCGTCTGAAATGGAGGTCCCGGCTTTTCTGCGACAAAAGGCGATCGAGTGATCTCGGATGATTCTTCACTGAACTTCATCCAGGCTTTTGATCGCTGCTTCGATCAGTTCGGATAACTCCACCCAGTTTCTGCTGTAGAAACCAGCATCCTCCTGAAGAGTTGTGTATTTCTGGACGATCTTGTCAAAGTGTTCAGCCTTCGTTGTCAGGGTTTTCAACTCTTCTTCGTTCATAGCAGACGAGACTATAATCCCAAGCGGGCTATCAAGCAACGTGCGAGTGAGTTTCCTGGTATGAAATGCATTGTTTGTCAGGATAATTTGGCTGTCGAAGAGATTTTTTCTTCCGGGTCTTGCGGGACTGGGTTGAACCCTTCCTGCTAATATAATGGGCCATGAAATGGGTTTCAAGAAATGACAATTGAGGAACAGATCGCCTACCTGGTAAAAGGTGCTACCGAGGTTATCAGTGAGGAGGAACTTCGCCGAAAGCTCAAAAAGTCCCAGGAGACGGGACACGAACTGACCGTCAAAGTGGGCTTTGACCCGACGGCCCCCGATCTGCATGTTGGTCACACGGTGTTGATTCGCAAGATGAAACACTTTCAGGACCTGGGTCACCGCGTCATTTTTCTCATCGGAGATTTTACGGGCCGCATCGGAGACCCCAGCGGACGGAACAAGACTCGACCCCCTCTGACACAGGAGGAAGTGCTCGCAAATGCAAAAACCTACAAGGAGCAGGTTTTCAAAATCCTTAATCCGGAGAAAACGGTCATCGATTTCAACAACCGCTGGTTGGGTTCCTTATCCTCCGAGGAATGGATTCAACTGTGTGGAAAATACACGGTGGCCCGGATGCTGGAACGTGATGACTTTGAAAAGCGGCTCACGGCCCAGCACCCCATCTCCATACACGAGTTGTTGTACCCGTTGGCCCAGGCTTATGACAGTGTGTATTTGAAGGCAGATGTCGAGCTTGGGGGTACCGACCAGAAATTCAATCTTCTGGTGGGACGCGATATTCAGCGGGAATTCGGACAGCAGCCCCAGATTCTTTTGATGACTCCTTTACTGGAGGGACTGGATGGGGTGGATAAAATGAGCAAGTCCCTGGGAAACCATATCGGGATCAATGAGCCGCCCCAGGAGATTTATGGCAAAGCCATGTCGGTGAGTGATCAGCAAATGTGGCATTACTACGAGTTGCTGACCGATTTGTCCGCGGGCCAGGTTCAAAAGCTGAAGTCGGAGGTGGAGTCAGGATCACTTCATCCCATGCAGGCGAAGTCAGACCTGGCTTGTGGCTTGGTGAGCGACTTTTATTCTGAGGCGGCCGCTCGCGAGGCAAAGGAATATTTTTCCCGGGTGGTCCAGCAGGGAGAGGAACCTCAGGAGATGCCAACCTTTCCGGTTCGGTGTTCCGGGAAGGCCGTCGGGTTGGTGGATCTCATCGCACAGGTTGATCTTGCGCCATCCAAGTCGGAGGCAAGGCGCCTGATCCGCCAGGGAGCCGTATCCATCGACGGGGAAAAGATCCAAGAGCCCACTCACAAGGTTGACCCTTCAGAAAAAGAGAGCTTCGTTTTGCGGGTAGGGCGGCGCCGGTTCGGGCGCATTCGTTTGGAGTAAGTGCCCTCACCACCAAGACACGGAGAAGCTTTTCACCACAAAGGCACAAAGACACCAAGAAGACTGTTCCAGGGCGGGACGCCCTGACCCAGACTCTGTCGTTCCTTCGGAGCGAGGTCGGAAAGGTGAGTGTAGGGGTGCACTGAGGCGCCTCCCACACTCCGGACTCTTCATTCTGTCTCCTGTCTCCTGTCTACTGTCTCCCTCTTCTCCCAGACTGCCACCTGCTGCCGGGCATTGGCATGAGAGGGATCCAGAATGAGGATCTCACGGTAAAGCTGAAGGGCTTCCTCGATTCGGCCCTGGTCCTCGAGGAGGAGCGCTGAGTTGTAATATGCTGTGATGTAGTCGGGCTGGATTTCCCTCGCTTTCGAGAAATATTCGAGTGCCTCCTCGGTTCTTTCCATTTGGGCCAGAACGATTCCCAGAGAGTTGTAGGCTTCGGGGATGTCGGGCTGAATTTCCAGAGCCTGGAGAAGATGGTGGACCGCTTCCTCCAGATCCCCCTTGCGACGCAGTGCCGTTCCCAGGTTGGTGTGTGCCGGCGCGAAGTGGGGGGAGATCTCGAGCGCCTTTGTGAAATGATCGATGGACTGATCCACATCTCCGCTTCTCAAGAGAAAGATCCCCAGGTTGGAATGGGCCAGATGATTGTTCTCGGTGGCTTCCACCGCATGCTGGAAGAGGGTGGCACTATTCTCCCAGTAACTCAGCTGCCGGCGTGCCAGCACGGCCAGGGTCAGCACAAGAAACAGGCTTGCTGCCAGGAGCCAGGCTTTCTTGAGTTGAAAAGTGCTGGCCAGTCGGCCGGCCCCCCAGATCAGCATCATGAATACGCCGATAAAAGGGATATAGGTGTGGCGGTCGGCCATGGAATGGCCTCCGGCCTGGACCAGGCCGCTCACGGGAATCAGAGTCCCCAGATACCAGAGCCATCCAACTTCGAGGTAGCCGGATCCACGACCCCGCCAGACCACCCAGGAGATTCCCACCAGAAAGAGAGTTGCCAGTGCCGCAGTCCACAAGCTCAGGGAAGTCCCGGGATGAGGATAAAAGACGGCCAGGTTGGCCGGCCACACCAGCTTGAGCAAGTAGGTGAGGTAAGCCACCGCGGCGTTGGCCAGGCGAAACCCGAAGGGCAGAGTATCCAGGGAGGGCAAGGCCTGCTGGGTGGACTGGGCCGCTCGAATCGTCAGCACGCTGGCCGCTGCCACCGGGATCACCAGGGGCAGTTTCTCGGCTACCAGTCCAGGTAGCCGTTCCCGAATTTCTTTCCAGTACTTTCCCAGCCGTTTCAGGGGCCAGTAATCCATCAGAAGCAGGACACAGGGTAAGGTCGCCAGCATTTGCTTGGCCATCAAGCTCAGCACCAGAAATCCCAGGACTCCCCCATAACGTTGCCAGCACGGCTTTCTCACGTAACCCAGGTAGGCCCACAGGGTAAGCAATCCAAACAGTGTACTCAGAACACTCTTGCGTTCCGTCACCCAGGCCACTGATTCCACATTGAGTGGATGCAAGGCGAACAAGGCGGCCACCAGGGCGCTGGACCACAGCGCGCCCGTCATTTGCTGCAGTACCACGAACAAAAGGACCACGTTGGCCGCATGAAGCAGTAGATTAGTAAGGTGAAAGGTGCCCGGATCCAGCCCGGCCAGTCGATAGTCCAGCATGAAAGAGACCCAGGTTGCCGGGTTCCAGACGCCTTCCCTGAAGGTGGTGAGCGCCCATCCCATATTGTCCCAGGTCAGACCCTTTTTGATGTTAGGGTTGTCCCGAACGTAAAGATCGTCGTCCAGATCGACGAAATCGAAATGACTCACGGGAGCGTAGACGATCAAGACGATCCCTGCCAGGAGCAGGGCGATGATGATTTTCTGGTCCCGAGGGCGGGTGAGTAGGTCATTCATGGCAGCCTTACTCCCCGTTCAAGGCCATCAACTGCTGTTGGGCGTCCCGATGGGCAGGATTTAACTGCAAGACCTGCTGGAAGTGAAAAGTCGCTTCCTGAATGTTCCCCTGATTGGCCCTGACCAACCCGAGGTGGAAGTGAGCATCGGCCAGATCCGGTTGGATGGCGATGGCCCTGGCAAAATAGGCGGCCGCTTCGTCCAAATTCCCCAGATCCATGTGGGTTTTCCCGATATTGTTGTAGGTGGGAACCGAGAGCGGTGACAAATCCAGAGCACGTTGATAGTAGACCAGGGCTTTTTCGGATTGCCCCTGAAGATCCATGACCGCACCCAGATTGTTGTAGGCCTTGGCCTTGTACGGGTTGAGTTCCGTGGCTTTCAGGAACTGGGCCAGGGCCTCCTCGACAAGGCCCTGGGAGATGAGGGCGGTTCCCAGGTTGGTGTGGGCCTGCTCCATTTCAGGGTTAATCGAAAGCGCCTGTTTGAAAAGGGTGATGGCGTCCTCCGGCCGTTCCTTTGAGATGAGGATGATGCCTAGATTGTTGTAGGCTTCGGCCATAATCGGATTGCTCTGCAAGGCTTGAGCAAGATAACGGGCCGCTTCCTCTATTTTCCCCTGGGCCCGCACTGCCAGCGCCATGTTGTAGAGGCCCCGAGCACTATGAGGCCGGATTTCAAGAACTTTCGAGAAGTTCCCGATTGCGGCATCGACTCTTCCCCGTTCCAGTAAAGCCGTTCCCAGGTTGTTGTGGACCAGGTAGCTGTCCCGAGTGGCTGAAATCGAATGCTCAAATAACGTGATGCTGTCTTTCCAGTAGCCGACCTGTTGGCGGGTCAGGACCATCAGGTTGAGGATTAACCCCAGGCTCGCTGTCGCCAGCCAGGCTGTCGGAAGTCGTACCGCC
>JAPYTY010000078.1 GCA_029942065.1 Acidobacteriota bacterium
TGTGTATAAGAGACAGTGTGTATAAGAGACAGTTCACGGGGTACTTGAAACCGATCAATGATCACACCGCCTTTTTTTAACCCTCTTTTATGGTAGAAAAACAGGACTACCCGGGGGGGAAACCAAGGATGATGACACCATGAATGACAACCACTGCCCCTCTCTATCTCTTGTGACGCTTGGTCTGATGGGCCTTTTCGTTTTCGGGCCCTGGCCGGGGGTTGCCCAGGCTCAGGATTTGCCGGCGGAAGTCCTCCGTTATGCCGACATGGTCCTGTACAACGGTCAGATCCTGACGATGGACCGGGACCAGCCCCCCATTTCCGTGAGGGAGGCGGTGGCGGTTCGCGACGGCCGTATTCTGGCAGTTGGAGAGGATGACCGAATTCTCCAGATGGCCGGTCCCGACACGGAAAGAGTGGACCTGGCCGGCAAGACCGTGACTCCCGGCTTTGTGGATACCCACTCCCATCCCAACAGCTATGCCCTGAGACACTATCGGGACGAATACACCCCGCTCTATCTGAAGGCACTGGAGGACAACCACGTCCACTTTGCCCGGGTCCGGTGGGACTCGGTGGAGACGGCAAAAGCCGATTTCAAGAGGTTCGCCGAGAACCTCCCTCCCGGAGAATGGATCTATACCACCAGCATGCTCAATCCCACCGTCATGAGGGAGCTCCGACGAGACGACCTGGACGAAGCGGTGCCCGATCATCCGCTTTACATCATGATCGGAAATGCCATGCGTGGGCTGGCCAATACCAAAATGCTCGACATCATCGTCGAGCGGTACGGTGAAAACCTTCCCGGTATCGTTCGGGATGAGCAGGGCGTGGCCACCGGCTTCATGTTCGGAGCAGCCGGGACGGTGATCGATCAGGAGGTGATTCCCCAGACGCCTCCGGAGGTTCTGGCGCCTTTCTTCAAGAAGGAACTGGAGGAATGGGTAGCCATCGGGGTGACCACCTTGTCCACACGCCTGCGGGGCAATGAAATCACCGCATACGGCCAGCTGGAACGAGATGGAGAACTTCCCCTCAGGCTCGCCTACTCGCATGAGATCGGCCGGGGCAATCCCTTCCTGGAAAGGGATCTCAAGCGCTTCGGCAACCTTCAGGGACACGGCACCGATTGGATTTGGATGATCGGGATTTCAATCGGAATCCCCGACGGCAACGGCCCGGGAGGGGCTCCTGGACTGTGGTCCGGAAGCACCTGCACGACTCCGGACAAACGCATCGTCCTGGCCGACGACTACTATCCGGATGGACTCTGTTTCTGGGACCTTCCGGATGACCCGGGCGCCGACTCGGTGCTAGTGGCCAATCGATACGGTTACCGGATCTCCGGAGTACATACCTTCGGGGATCAGGGGTTCATGAAGCTGCTGGACGCCTACGAGAAGGCCGACCAGGAGAAGTCCATCGCAGGCCAACGTTTCGGCCTCGATCACGGCCTGATGGTGAGTCCGGAGGTAGTCGAGAAATCGGCCCGGCTGGGAGTCACCTGGAGCCTGCAGCCGCCCCTTGCATACAGCCGCTACGCCGCCGGCATCAGCCGCGTGTACGGCGAAGAATATGCTCACCGCTGGGTGCTGCCGGTCAAGAGCCTGATCGACGCCGGGGCCCGGGTGACCTACGGAGCCGACACCCATAACGACCCGGAAAGATATCCCCTCTTCAACCTGGAAGTGGTGGTGACCCGGAGAAGTGAAGACGGGATCGTGTACGGTCCCCGCGAAAAAATCGACCGTTCCAACGGCCTGCTGATGCTGACCCGCTGGGGAGCCGAATACGTCATGCGTGAAGACGAACTGGGCTCCATCGAGCCCGGAAAGCTGGCCGATCTGGTCGTGGTGGATCAGAATCCTTTGAGCAGCGAAATCGCCGATGAGGATCTGTCCGAAATCAAAGTGCTCGCCACCCTGATCGGGGGCGAAGTGGCTTATGGTTCGCTCAGCAGTGAGCCCTGATCAATGCAAATATGAAATCCGCCGGCAGGCCGGGATTATTCGTCCTTCGGGCTGGAAAGAAAGGGAGTATTTAAATGTTTAACTCAAAGGTTCGAAACCTTCAACTGATCGCTGTTCTGGTACTGGTCATGGTGGGCTCGGGAAGCCTGGCCCTGGCCGATGATCCCTCCCTGATCGTTTACAACGGAAACATCAACACCGTGGATGATTCGAACACCGTGTTTCAGGCCATGGCCCTGAAGGACGATCTGATCATGGCACTGGGAACCAATGAGGACATTCTCGCTATGGCTGGACCCGACACGGTCCGGATGGACATGCAGGGCCGGATGGTTCTGCCCGGTTTTGTGGATCCTCACTGGCACCTGGGCAAACACATGGAGGAGGACTTCCCCGAGTTGAGGGGACACCGGGTTCCTCCCGCCGACACGCTGGAGGAAACCACCCAGAACATCGAGGAAGTCATCCGGGAGACTGCCGCCAAGGCCAAGCCGGGAGAGTGGTTGCTGATTTTCCCCACCGGAAATCTGGCCCGGGAGGTGATTTTATTTGAAACCCTGACCGGTGAAGACCTGGATCGATTTGCCCCCAACAACCCTGTCTACCTCAACGAAGTGGGCTCGGGTCCCAGAAGTCAGAGCCTTCTCAGCGGCAGGGGCAGAGCCCTGATGGAAAAAGAGATGCCCGGATTCGCGCGTCTGACCGATCGGGATGTCAAGGGAATCGGCACCGATTTAAGCGCTTCGGTCATCAATGATGTCATTCTCAAGGGTCGGGAAGAAGAGTATTCCCGGTCTCTCAAGAAATTTCTGCTGAGTCGAACGCCTAAATCCGGGATCACCACCGCGGGGACCATCCTCACCCGGATGCAGATCAATGCCTTCGCCATTTTAGACCGGAAGGGAGAACTCCCGGTCCGGTTCGGCTGGCTTTCCGGCTACACCGCCTTTTTTGAGCCGGAGGGTTTTTACCGGCGCTTTCCCGACATCTCCGGCATCGGGAGCAAGTTCTTCTACAATCTGGGAGTGGGAGAAGAACTGACCGACTCACCGGCCACCGGGCTATGTACGGATGTGCCCATCAAGACCAAGGAGCTCACCGAAAGATTCCGCAAGTCGCAGCTGGACACCTGTTTTCTGGCCAACCCGGTCATGAGAGAGATCGTGAAGGACCAGATCGCCTACGGCAGGGGCGTTGAATATCACGCCGGTGGAGACAAGTCCGTCGACATTATCCTGGAGATCATCGAAGAGATCCGCGAGGAGACGGGGATGACGGTGGAGCAGATCAAAAACAAGAGAATCACCATGGAGCACACCCTGATGCTCAGGCCCGATCAGATCCCTATTCTGGCAAAATACGGGATCATCATGACCCTGGCCTGGTCCCACGTGAACACCCAGCTCAACCCCATCTGGCCCAGCAACATCGCCAAGCACTACGGCGAGGAGTACCTCAACTGGCACCAACCGGCCAAGAGCATGGTAGATGGAGGAGTCCCCACTATTCTGGCCGAGGTCGGCGGAAGGTCCTTTCGGGCCATGCAGAAGTTCATTACCCGGGAAGCCTGTTTTACTCCCCGGCGTCCCGAGCAGGGAGACATGAGCGTGACCACCTGCAAGGTGCTGGTTCCGGATGAAAGGATTGACCGGCTGACTGCCCTGAGGATGTCCACCATCTGGCCCGCCTACTACGCCCTGAAAGAGCACCAGCTGGGATCCCTGGAGGTCGGGAAATTCGGCGATTTCATCGTGATTGATCACGACTACTTCACGGTTCCCGAAAAAGAGATTGAAAACCTGCAGGTCCTGCTGACCGTCCTGGGCGGAAAGGTGATCTTTGCATCGCCTGATTACGGAACCGTTCCCCCGGATCTCTTCAAATCTGCGGAGTACATTGGCGATGCGGTTCTAGCCAATTAATTTTTCAGCGGAGGACGCCCCCATGAAAAAGACAAGACAGATTCATTCAGGGCTCTTGAGCCTGTTCGCGATGATTTCCCTGGTCCTGATGGGACCCTTCCCGGGCTACTTGACAGCTCAGGATCTGCCCCCGGAAGTTCTCCGATACGCCGATACGATCCTCTACAACGGCCAGGTCCTGACCATGGACCGCGACCAGCCTCCCATTACCGTGGTCGAGGCGGTGGCGCTTCGTGACGGTAAAGTCATGGCGGTCGGGGAAAACGACCGGGTCCTCGGGATGGCCGGACCCGATACGGCAAGAATCGATCTGGACGGAAAAGCCGTCATTCCGGGTGTGGTGGATACCCACTCCCATCCCAACGCCTACGCCGTCAGGCACTACAGTGATGAGGTGACACCGGCCTACCTGAGATATCTGGAAGAGCAGAAGATCCGGTTTGCAACGGTCCGGTGGGACACCAAGGAAACGGCACTGGCGGATTTCAAACTGGTGGCGGAGAACGTCTCGCCCGAGCACTGGATTTACACCACCGCCGGGCTGAACCCGACGGCGCTGGATGAACTGAGCCGATACGACCTGGATGAAGTCGTGCCCGACCACCCGCTCTATGTCATGGTGGGGAACGCCATGTGGGGCCTGGCCAACAGTAAGATGCTGGAACTGGTCCATGACCGCTATGGCGACACGCTTCCAGGCTTGCTGAAAGACGAAAATGGTGTTCCAAACGGCCGCATCCTGGGTGCAGCCGGCTCCGTGATCGATCAGGAAGTCATCCCCATGATGCCTCCGGAGATTCTCAAACCGGTCTTCAAGAAGGAACTGGACGAATGGGTGGCCATCGGGGTCACCACCCTGTCCACCCGCCTCAGCGGAAATGAGCTGACCGCCTACAAAGAGCTGGACGATCAGGGAGAACTACCGCTGCGGCTGGGTTATTCGTTTGAGCTGGGACGCGGAAATCCCTTCATTGAACGCGACCTGAAGCGCTTCGGCAACTTACAGGGACATGGGACGGAATGGATGTGGGCGATCGGAATTTCCATGGGGATTCCCGACGGCAACGGCCCCGGCGGAGCGGGAACGGCCTGTACCACCATCCCAAAGCGTGAAATCGTTGCCAGCGATATCTACCCCGAAGGAAAATGTTTCTGGGAACTGGAGGATGACCCATCGGCTGAGGTTCCCGTCATCGCCAACCGCTACGGGTACCGGATCACCGGCACCCACACCTTCGGAGACAAGGGATTCCTGCAGATTCTGGACTCCTTTGACCGGGCCAACCAGGAGAGTTCCACCGAAGGCCAGCGCTTCGCTCTGGATCACGGTCTGATGGTGAGCCCGGAAGTCCTGGCGCGGGCCACCGAGGCCAACGTGATCTGGAGCCTGCAGCCTCCTCAGTTCTACCGAAAATACGCCGCCGCCATCAGTGTTGTCTACGGAGAAGAATACGCACACCGATGGGTCATGCCGGTCAAGAGTCTGATGGATGCCGGCATGAGAGTCACCTATGGAGCCGATGTTCACGACGATCCGGAACGGCAGCCCATGTTCAACCTGGAAGTCCTGGTGACCCGCAAAATCAATGATGGGCGGGTGTTCGGCCCGCGGGAGGCGATCGACCGTGAGAGCGCCCTGCTGATGATGACCCGCTGGGGCGCTGAATATGTCCTGCGAGAACAGCAGTTGGGCTCCATCGAAGCCGGCAAACTGGCCGACCTGGTGATTCTGGACAAAAACCCCCTCGACCGCAGCCTCCCCGATGAAGATCTTTCGGAGATCAAGGTGGAGGTCACCCTGATCGGGGGAGAAGTGATGTACGATCCGGGCAATCTTCTTAACCAATAAGGCACCAAGAAGAGAAGGCAACCACAAAGACACAAAGGCACAAAGGCACAAAGGCACAAAGGCACAAAGTTTTTTCTCTTCCATCACCAAGTGCAAGGGGAAGAAAAAAATTTCTTTGGGTCTTTGTGGAGAAGTTCGGAGCGGAATCGGCGCACTGAGGCGCCTCCCACTTTCCGGAAGGCCGCTCACAGAGCGGCCGCTACAATGGCTCGCCACAACATCTCCAGCATCGCTGCGAAGCAGCGACTGAGCCTGGCTCAGGGCAATCCGCCCTGGGACAGTCTTCTTTGTGTCTTTGTGGTGAAAATTCCAAAGGCCGCAACAACGACCTTGCTGTGGGCGTACTCAGTACGCCCCTACACTTCAATCTCCGGCATCGCTCCGAAGGAGGGACAGGAGCTGATTTTCTCTGTATCTCTGTGGTGAAATTTCCTAGTCGAGACCGAAGGTGAAGATGGTGTTGCCGGCGGCGATACTCACCCGTTGCTTCCCGTCGGTCAGATAGGTGACGGGAGCGGCAATCACCATCCCTCCCAGAGGGGTTCGCCAAAGTTCTTCTCCGGTGGCGGTGTCGAGGGCAAAAAACTGCCCCTCAACCGATCCCCCGAAAACCAGATGGCCGGCGGTGGAGAGTAATCCGGTCCAGACGTCGCGGTGCAGTGGATATTCCCATTTGACCTCACCGGTCTGAGGAACCAGAGCCTGGATGGACGCCCAGCTTGGATCATCCGGCATTCCAGTCCAGCGGCTTCCCAGAAACATGGCACCGGGATCATAGTCAATATCGCCGGTTGAGATGAAGGTGGGAACATGCCGGACCGGAAAATACAAAAGTCCCGTCAGGGGACTGTAGCTCGGTGAGAACCAGTTCATGGCGCCCTGAATTCCCGGCCAGATGATAATCCCCTTCTCGGTGGGCAGGGCTTCCAGTTTGATAATGGGCCGACCCCTGGAGTCCATTCCCTGGGCCCAGTTCTGCCGGGCAAACTGCTTGACCAGAAGCAGCTCTCCGGTTTCCCGATCCAACACATAGTAAAAAGCATTGCGATTGGGCCACAGCATGAGCTTGCGCATGCGGCCCTCAAACTCGGCATCCACCAGGACGGGAATCTGGGCGGCATCCCAGTCCCAGACATCGTGAGGGGTGAACTGAAAGTACCATTTCAACTGGCCGGTATCCGCATCCAGTGCGATCACGCAGTCAGTGTAAAGGTTGTCACCGGGACGAAGCTCTCCGTTGAAGTCCGGCGAGGGGTTCCCGGTGCCCCAGTAGATCAAGTTGAGTGCCGGATCGAAGGAACCCGTGATCCAGGTGGGTGCGCCTCCTGTTTTCCAGTCATCTCCCTCCCAGGAGTCATGTCCCGGCTCCCCCGGAGCGGGAACGGTATAAAAACGCCACACCCGTTTTCCCGTTTCGGCATCGTAGGCGTCGAGAAAACCGCGAATTCCAAACTCGCCCCCGGAGACGCCCACAATGACTTTATCCTTCACCACCAGAGGGGCCACCGTGATGCTGTACCCCTCGAGCCGGTCCGCCACCTCCACCTCCCACAGCACCGAACCCGTTTTGGCGTCCAGCGCCACCAGGAAAGCATCCACCGTACCCAGATAGAGCTTCTCCCCCAGCATGGCCAGGCCTCGATTGACCTGCCCGCAGCAGGTGTGGGTTTCATCGGGAAGTTCGCGGGTGTAGGACCAGAAGGTTCGTCCGGTTCGGGTATCCACAGCATGGGCATTGCTGGGAGGCTCGGTGAGATACATGATCCCGTCGACAACCAGAGGAGTCGTTTCCACGTCCTCAAGCGTCCGCATCTGGAAGGCCCATTTCAATTCCAAATCCGGGACATTGTCACGATTTATCTGCTCCAGGCGGCTGTGGCGCTGGCTGTTGTAACCACCGGAATAGGTCAGCCAGTTACCGGGTTCACGATCGGCCTCGAGCAGATTCTGGTAGGTCACCTGACCCAGGGCGGAAGCCGCCAGATTCAACAATACAAGGATAAAGGCAAAATTTTTCACGGCGAGTCTTTCTTTCTGCGCAAAGAGTAAAGGTAGGCCACCAGGTCATCCAGCTCGCTTCCCGTGAATGCCCCCTGATAGCTGGGCATCCAGGAACGGTCTTCCTGTCGAAGGTCCTCCAAATCACTCTTCCAGAGTGAGTGCAGGTTCTCCTCCAGATCCATGAGCTGGATGGAATAAGCATCTTCATTCAAGGGAACGCCCCGGATAACCTGGCCTCCCTTCTGGACGGCTTCGACCGAACGATAGCCCCGATCCACCTCTCGGTTGGGATTCAGGATGGAAGAGCGCAGGTGCTGTGGGGAACGCATCCATCCGATTTCACTCAGGTCGGGTCCCAGGCGGCCCCCTTCACCGTTGACCAGGTGACATCGTTTGCAATCACTTTGACTGGAAAGAATCTGTTTTCCCCGTTCCGGGTCGCCGGGAATCGTGACCCGGGGATTCTCACTCAGCGAACGGACATAGGAGATGAGGCGCCACACCCGCTCCTCGGGCAGACCGAGGCGAGGCATGCCGCTGGCGGAGATGCCGGACCTGATGGTTCGATAGAGGGCCACATCACTGCTTCCATATCGAAACAGGCCCCGTGTCAAATCAGGGCCGCGTCCCCCCGTCCCATCACCTCCATGACAGGTGACACACCGTCTCTGGAAAATCTCGGCGCCGATCGCCACGTCCTCGGGCGTGGTGTAGGGATTCTCCTCCCTCTGCTGAGCCCACACGCTGACGGCACCACCCAGTACCAAAACCAGGGCTATCCATTTCCTTGGCATTTTCATGGTCAATTTACCTGCTGGATATATACCCAACTCCTCCCATTGTCAATGACATGTGGCACAGTTCTCCGCCTGTGCCATCCGGTCGAAACGGTGGGTCTCCAGA
>JAPYTY010000079.1 GCA_029942065.1 Acidobacteriota bacterium
GGCATGATAAAGGGCCGGATCTGCTCACCATAGTCTCTTAAATTGTGAGGAATCTCCCGCAGGTAGCCGGTGTTCACGTTGATAATGATCCCGAACTTCTTGAACCCCTCCATCACATCGGGAAGCAGTCCCAGCAGCTGGTTGTGCTCGACCGCAGTGCGCAGGCCCTTCATGTATTCCACCGAGTAGCCCCCCTCCTTCATGGCCTGCTCCATCATTTGAAGATAGAGCCGTGCTCCATGGCTGGAGGTGTTGTGGGCCTGAACCGGCCGCCATCCGTGAACGATGGCCTCCCTGTAGGTCTCCCAGGGCCGGGATCCCGGACTGGGGCAACGTTCGCGGGAACTGATCTCGGGAGGCACATTGACATCCGGACCCATGCACAACTCGTTTTGAGTCGAATCCCAGATTTCGTTGCACATGCCGTTGAGCCACAGCATCTCGTTGCCGGCGGCATGAGTGGTCCAGGGAGCCCCCGCTCCCTTGTAAAATTCATGGACGGTCTTGAGATTCCAAAAATTGCCTCGCTGTGATTCGATGTAATAGGCCATGCGGTGAGGCATTTTCCCTTCCCGATTCAACAGGTGGAAAGCGGCAATGACCCGAGGGAACAGAATCCGGGTGGCGATGGTGGTAATTCCCTTTTTCTGCAGATCGAGGCCTTGCAAACGCATGGTTTCGGCCAAGTCCCCCAGAGGCTTATCCCTCCACCAGTATTCGAAGGTGAGACCCTGAAGCTCCGGCACTGCAGCATAACCATCTGCGGCGGCACCAGGCCGGTTTTCCAGATCGGTGCTTTCCTCCCAGTCGGGAAAAACCTCTTTGAACTCCGTGATGGCCCTCTGGTTCAGAATTCCGGCCGACCGACCTCTGACCAGAACCGGATGCCGTTGAATGGCGCCATCGAACTGTCGTCGATTGATGGCTCCGCGGTACAACCAGGTTCGCGTGGTGGCCGGTTTATTGGCCGGATTGTCGGTAAGGTCAACAGAAATCCACTCGCCGTCGGGGATCTGCTGGACGCTGATGGCGTTCAGGATGGCGTCTCTCACCTTCACGGCGGTGGCTTCCGCCGTTGTCTCGGACATGACGGTGAGCTTGATGCTTTCATCCGTCAATCCATTCTGAGGTCCATAAACCCGGGCCGCCGTCCCGAAGATGTGGTAATGGGTCTGAATCAGACCCGGGAGAACGGTTCTTCCGCCCACGTCCACCAACTGGGTGTTGGGGCCACTCAGGCTCCGCATCTCCTGCTCCGTTCCCAGAGCCATGATTTTCTTGCCCTTGACGGCCATGGCATTGACAACGCGACCGGTGGTATTGGGAGTCGTACTTCGATCCTCCATGGAAACTATTTTTCCATTGAACAGGACCAGGTCGGCGAAGCCCTGCTGACCCACCAAATCGGGAAGCTGCTGAGCCGTGACCGGGGTGAGCACCATAAAAGAAAGAGCTGACAGGGTAAGGAATATCCTTTTCATTAAAAACCCTCCTTGATGACTGACGTTCAAAACAAAAAACAAAAGACGACATTTCGTGACATTCATTCAAAATCAATGAGTGCCCAACCACTTTTCCGATCCAGATCAGGGTGGATGTTCTTGAAGGTTGGGTTCATCTCCAAAATTATTCAGGGCTTATTCTGGGAGTCCAAGGCCGGGGTGTCAACCACAACCTTGAGCCCTTTCTCTAACTGTTTGCAAAGAAATGTCAAGCCAAGTCGGGCCTGACGGCCCTGCCCCACGGCAGGCAAATCCGTGAAAAAAAAGAGGGAGCACGGCATTGCGCCCCTACAAAACCCGGTAAACGAAGACCTGATGGATGAATTTTTGGGTTGCAAAATCCGATCAATCCCCTTTAAACTGAGTTCATTAAAGGAGAAAACTTCCATTTTTCAACTACTCAGGGGGTAATCATGGCCAAAACACTATCCATTTTCTTGGTACTGACTTTTCACGTTTCCCTGGCCTGGTCTCAGGTCACCACGGGAACCATATTCGGGACCGTCAGCGATGAGACCGGCGGCGTTCTGCCCGGGGTTGAGATCACGCTGACCAATACCGACACGGGAGCCTCCCGGACCATCATCACCGGTGACGAGGGCAAATATAACGCTCCCAACCTGACGCTGGGCAACTGGGAGGTGCAGGCTGTACTGGCCGGCTTCCAGACCGCCGTGCGCAGCGGCATCCAGCTCACCGTAGGGAGAGAGGCCGGGGTGGACATCAGCATGAGCATTGGTGAGATCACCGAACGAGTGGTGGTCCAGGGAGAAGCTTCCCTGGTCGAGACCACCTCGCCCACCCTGACTGACCTGGTAGACGAGAGAAAGATTCGAGATCTGCCGCTGAACGGAAGAAGCTTCACCCAGCTGGCACTTATGCAGGCAGGTGTCGGCTATCTCAAGGCCGGGCCCCAAAGCCAGACCGGCAATACCGGAGAAAAAATTTCCGTTTCCGGGACCCGCCTCACCGAGACCTCTTTCTTGATGGACGGCGTGGACATTCGTGGTCACCGGCAAGGCACCCCCAGCAGTGAAGCGGGAGTCCTGCTGGGAGTGGACACGGTGCGCGAATTCGCGCTGGTCAGCGGCATCGCCGGTGCCGAATACGGAGGTTTTACCGGCGGAGTCATCAACATCGTCTCCAAATCCGGCACCAACCAGTTTCATGGTACCGTCTTCGAGTTCCACCGCAACAAATCGCTGGATGCGGCCAATTTTTTTGATAACAAAAATCAAAACAATAAGTGTAAAAGCAGCCCAAGCGACTGCCGTTCCCCCTTTATCCGGAACCAATACGGGTTCACGGCGGGAGGCCCCATCGTCAGCGACCGCACCTTTATCTTCGGCAGCTACGAGGGTCTGCGGGATCGCACTTCCACCGGTGTAACTTCAAGAGTCCCTGACCTGAACGCCCGTCAGGGCATCCTGCCCGGTGTAGATCCGTTCACCGTCGATCCCGGGGTGGTCCCCTATCTGGGGCTTTATCCCGTCCCCAACGGTGTAAATCTGGGAAATGGCATAGGCTTTTACCACTTCACGGATGCCAGACCGACCAATGTGGACTACTTAATGACCCGGTTTGACCATCAGTTCACCGAATCGGATTCCGTGTTCGTTCGCTATACACTGGACGATAGCGGGACCAATGTGGTGGAACAACTGCCGGCCTGGAGGGTGAACCGGCTCAGCACCAACCAATACGTGGGGATCGGCTATACCAAGGTGCTCTCCACCTCCCTCATCAACGAGTTTCGCATTGGCCTGAATCGCACCCACGCCAACACCACCGATGCGGAGGCAAGTCCGGTTGACTCTTCGCTGAAGTTCAACCAAGACTATGTCAGTCAGGGAAATATCTCCCTTCGCACCAGAACCCTATCCGAATGGGGGCCCAGCCGATTTCGCGGACTCGAGATTGTTCTCAATCGATTCGAGTTTGCAGATACCCTCTCCTACAACGCGGGCCGGCACTCCCTGAAGTTTGGAGCTCAATTCATCCGGCTGCAGTTCAACAACTTTTCGCAGATCAATTCCCGCGGAAATTTCGTCTTCAACAGCCTGGAATCCTATCTGAAAGCCGGCGGAAACACCTTCACCGGCCAGGTAACCTCCCCCTTCACCATGGGAATTCGGGAGAGCCTGTTCGCCTTCTTCATCCAGGATAACTTTCAGTTCCGACCCAACCTCACCCTCAATTTCGGTTTGCGCTACGAGCCCCATACCAATCCGACTGAGGTAGCCGGCCGGAGCTCTAACCTGGACGACTTCCAGGATTCGACCTTTCGAGTGGGCGGCGGATATCTTGGACGCAATCCTTCCCTGAAGAATTTCGCCCCCCGGCTGGGGTTCGCCTGGGACATCACGGGAGACGGCAAGACGTCGCTGCGGGGCGGCTACGGGATCTTCTTTGATCTGTTCGACTCCACCACCTGGGTCGGCCCCCCCCAACAGAACGCGCCCTCTTTCGTATTCGTTACCATACGCAATGCCGACTTTCCCAGCCCCTATGGTCCCAGTGGTCCTGACCCCACCCTCCCGGCACGACCCAACATGTGGCTTTATGAATCGCCGAACCAGCCTTATATGCAGCAGTGGAGCCTGGCGCTGCAGCGGGAAATCCTGCCTTCGACCGTGGTGACGGCGTCCTACAATGGGAGTCGCGGCGTCAAATTGAGCCGCTCGGTCGAATACAACAGCAGGATTCCTACCATCGTCGATGGAAGGATTTTCTTTGACCCCAACGATAATGTTTTGATCAACGGGCGGTCTGTCCCTAATGTACGAAACCCCAACTTCCTGCGCATCGGCGGCTTCACCTGGAACTCCAATTCCTTCTATCATGGCTTGAGACTGGGTCTGAACCGACGCTTTAGCGGTGGCTTTCAACTCCAGGCCTCTTACACCTGGAGCCATGCCATCGACGAAAGCTCTAACTCAGGGCCCTTTGACGGACCCGGAGGCAGCAACGACAACCTGATCGACTTCCCAAGGGTGTCCCGAGGCAACTCCAATATGGATCTGCGAAATGTTTTCTCGACCAATTTCACCTACACGCTGCCGGGGAAGAATCTCACGGGCTTGGCCGGGAAGGTTCTGGGAGGCTGGCTGGCCAGCGGAATTCTCAATCTGACGGCTGGTTCGCCTTACAACAATGTAATGACGATCGACCACGCCAGAACGGGTCTCCCGCAAGGGTGGGCACAACGCCCCAGCCTGAGATCAGGCGGCAACAACAATCCCATCAAAGGGGACGGCCGGAATCCGGATGAGTATTTCGATCGAAGCGGCGGCGACTTTGTCCTGCAGAATATCGGATTCTGGGGCGATCTGGGACGCAACACGCTGGTTCTGGGAGGAACTGCCACCTTTGACCTTTCCCTCCAGAAGGAGACCCCCATCGGGGGAGAGAACGTCAAGCTCCAGTTTCGTGCTGAGATGTTCAACCTCCTGAATCGGGCCAACTGGGGACCCCCGGGAAGAGTTTCCTACGCCAGCTCCTTCGGCCGAGTGAGGTGCACCGATAATTGTGCCCCCACTCGCTATCAGGGTGCTTTTGGCCGGATTAGCTCCACCAGCACCGCGGCCCGGCAGGTCCAGTTCGCCTTGAAGTTGATCTTCTAGGCGGGAGGATACCAGCGGATCTCAAAACCCCGGGAGCGAACGCTCCCGGGGTTTTTTTTCGTCCACACCACAAAGACACGGAGTGAAAAAAATTCGAAATCCTAAATCCGAAACCCTAAATTTCCATAATCTTGAGTTTCGAGTTTGGGATTTAGGATTTCGGATTTTCGAGTTCAAGTTAGGAGCGCACGGCAGGGGGCGCACGGCCGTCCCTTCTTAGCATCCCAGATCTTGCAGTGGGCGCAATGCCTTGCGCCCCTACAACAGGCTGTCAGAACTCGCTGCTTCGGGGTCCCGATGGCTTGGTCTTGTAGCGGCCGCTACAAGACCGTGCCGACGCTCCTACAGATACTTCCACCCACGGACCGTCTGGCCGGGGACTCTGAGCGGAAGCCTCTGATCGCCGCCGGTGTCCTTGTTGAGGCTGGTCAAGGTCTTCTCGGCCGTCTCGACCACCTCTCGTTCATCCCAGATCTGGCACTCTCGGTTTCGCATCAGGAACTTCCCGGCCACCATAACCGAGTCCACCATGTCGCTCTCACCCGACCAGACCAGGTCCGAGACGATGCGCCGACTTTCCGCATTGGGTCGCAGGTAGGGACGCTGGCCGTCGATCAAAATACAGTCGCCGTCCTTGCCGACCTCCAGTGATCCAGTGCGATCCTCCATGAAAAGCGCCCAAGCTCCACCTCGGGTGGCCATCTCGAGCACCCGTTCCGAATACCCCCAGGCCTCAGGCCGCCTCACTCCTTCTCGCCGATCCTTCATCTGCTGGGCGTAGATGATCAAGCGCATCACCCGCCACAGTCCCGAAGGAGTGACCATGGAGTCGGTACCCAGACCCGGCAGAATCCCCACGTCGGTAAACTTGTCGGCCGGCAACCCCAGTCCATCGGTAATTCTGAGCGTCGGCACCATGCACACCTTCATTCCCCGGTCTTTCCACAGCTGGTATTCCTGATCCTGCAGCAGATGTCCCTTGTCTCCCAAAACGCTGTCATCAAGGACACCCAGGTCATCCAGATACTCGATAACTCCGCCCTTCCAACCGATCGCCTCCATAACCATATGGCCGGTATTGCCGGCCAGCTCCATCTCGAACTGGGCGCCCATGGCCTCCGCTCCGCGCTTCATCTTGACGATGTCGTCTCCCGAGGCGATATAGGCAACGGCCACCGGACTGGGCACCACATTGATGCGTGAAGAGTTCCAGCGGGAGCGCAGCCGCTCCACCTCCTGGAGTCCGACCTCCGTGTCCTCCCTCAGGTCCTGGGGAAGAACATCGGGATGATTAGCGGTGCCGCGCGCCACCAGGGCCCGCATCCCCGAATCATCAATGGCCCGCAGCACGCCGTCGATGGATCGCTTGTTCACGTTGGTGAAGTGCTGATCATGGGTGCCGATGGTGCCCGCCTTGAGCAGGGCCATTAGGTGCAGCCGCACCATGTTGTAGGTGCGGTCCTCATCCCAGTGGACCGCCTCGGCGATCTGCCCCCCCACCAAGTTCCTCATGCGGGCCTGCATGTCGTCCCGACCCGGACTGGGCCTGACGCCCGGCCGGCGAGGATCGTCCCCGCGTCCACGGCTCGCCACCTGAACCAGATGATTGTGGGCATTGATCAAACCGGGCATCACCACCATATCCGAGCCGTCGATGGTCTCTCCGCCCCGGAAGGTGCATTCGCTGTCCCGGCCGACGCCCACGATCTTGCCATCCCTGATGGCCAGATAACCGTTGGTGTAAACTTGCCTCTGGTCGTCCATGGTAATGACGTAGGCACCCCGGATCAGGGTGTCCACCTGATTGGTATCGCCGGCCTGCAACGAGGCGGGAGCCGCAACCAGTTCAAGGTACTGCTGTGCTGCCGCAGCCGTGAACCCGACAGTCGTCAGGCGAAGAAGAAAGGAACGCCGGCCGATCTTCCCTGACAGGTAATCACTGACGGCGCCTTTGACCTGGACGGAATCACTTATTTTCGTGGTCGCCATGGTTGCCCTCCTATCCCAATATTCCTGGTTAGCCCTGTTTGATGGTTTCGAATGTACTACCCGGAACCGGGACAAGCAAGAAAAGATAGAAGGTAGGAGACAGGAGACAGGAGACAGGAGACAGAATGGGAAGCTGACCCCTGACCGGGCCGCTCATAGAGCGGCCGCTACAACAACCTTGCCGAGGGTGCACATCTGTGCGCCCCTACTTTTTCTTGAACCTGGAACGTGGAACATGGAACGTGGAACGCGCTGGTCGCAGACCAGCGCCCCTACAACCCCTTCGCCCTCAATGCCATCTCCAGCTGATTTCGAGTCGATCCGTAGAGTTGCTGCAACGTCTTGACCCGTTTGAAGTAAATGTGCGGATCGTATTCCCAGGTGAAGCCCACCCCTCCAAACAGCTGGATAGTCTCACCGCACACGAAGCCCGCGGCATCACCACTGTAGGCTTTGGCCGCAGCAACCAGAAAAGGCGCCTCCTCCAGCTGCTCGCTCAGGGCCCAGGCGGCCCGGTAGACCGCCGCGTGAGAGCTTTCCGTTTGAATCCACATATCAGCGGCACGGTGCTGAAGTGCCTGGAAGCTGCCAATGGTGCGGCCGAAGGCCTCACGTTCTTTCAGATAATTGACGGCCAACTCCAGACAGCGTTCCATCAGACCCAGCAGCAGCGCTGAGGCTCCCAGAGCTCCCAGCAAATTCACCTCCTGCGGGATGGCCTGATCCGACACCAGCTTCCCCGGGGCATCCAGGGTGATCTGAACAAAACGTTGGGTGTGATCAAAGGTGTCCAGGGAAACCGTGTTCCAGCCCGCCTCGGGACGAGGCACCAGGACCAGGCCCTCCCGGGTGGTCACCAGAAGAGCATCGGCACTGGCTCCAAAGGCAACCGGCCCCTTGGTTCCGCTGACCTTGCCGTCGGAGAAGCGAACCGAAGACTCCGGCTCCCTGGGATGGGTCAGTGTCTCCGATTGAGCCAGAAAAACGATCTTCTCACCCTGGATCACCTCCTGAAGCAGGGTGGCGGCCTGCTCGCCATCGAGACGAGACAGCATTTCGGCCCCCAGCAGCCAATCCAGAAAGGGACCAGGGAAGGCCGCCCGTCCCATCTCATGGGTCACCGCAGCCAGACCCACCGGACCCGCCTCGGCCCCTCCAAGTTTTTCCGGAAGCGTCAAGCCTAGATAGCCCAGTTCGGCCAGCTGGGCATAGACCTCTCTGGAGAATCCTTCGGGAGTCTCCTCGGTCACGGTTCGCACTTTCTCCAGCGGACTCTCTTTTTCCAGAAACTCCTGGGTGGAGCTTTTCAGCAGGGCATTGTCTTCGTCCAGTTCAAATTGCATGGGTTAATAGCCAGGACTATGCATAAATTGTCTACTGCAGGGCCGCATCCATCCACGCTGACGGCGTTGTGCTCCCTTGAGCTCCTCGGCGGACTGCAAGAGTACGCCTTTGTGGGGCCCTGCGTCGCACGCCTTGTCATCGCGGCGCCTGCGGCCCTTCGTCACGCCGCCTTTATCTGAG
>JAPYTY010000080.1 GCA_029942065.1 Acidobacteriota bacterium
CAATGTAGCAGAACTTCTCCAGAGCGACAAGCGCGTGCCTCGTGCATTCGTGTCCTCGTGTGATCGTGCAATGGCGACTGAGGTCCCCCGACTGCGACAGTACGACAGCACGAAATGGGTTGACATTGGGTTTCTATTACTGCATTAGTGGGAGGCGTAAACTCAAAAAAACAAAAGGATAGTGCCTATTTTGAACTCATTGAAGGAGGGGATTGTGATGAGCAACCATCAAGCCATCAGGAAATGTCTAGGTGCCGGTTTGATCGGCGCGGTCTTACTGGTTATTCCTTGTTCTGTGGCCCTGGCCCAGGTGTCGCCGGAAGTGGCCGAGCACGGGTATGCGGAGACGATCTTCGTGAACGGGAAGATCGTGAGCATGGATGATTATTCAGCTTCGGCCACTGCGGGGACGGTCTACCAGGCCGTTGCCGTCAAGGGAGAAAAAATCATCAAACTGGGAACCAGTGCGGAGGTGAGGGTTCTGGAGGGTCCCGACACCCAGATTCTCGATCTGAAGGGACGGACGCTGATTCCGGGAATTATTGAACCTCACAGCCACATCTACGGTGGGGCGATCCAGCATCTGGACCGGTTCGGCTTCAAGTATCCGCCTGACGGGATTATCGTCTCGATGCAGGCCGACCGGGATCTCGAGAAGACTCAGGCTATTCTGCGCGAAACCATCCAGGAGGCCGTCAAGACGGTGGATCCGGGCCAGTGGGTGGTCCTGCGTGTCGAAGGTCATCCCGAAGCGCCTCAAGAGGCCAACTTCTGGGGATGGACTCGACGCTTGACCAACAAGGACACACTCGACCTGTGGTCCTCTGAGAATCCTCTTTTGGTCCGGCCCGGCCCTCGGGGCTGGATCAATTCCAAGGCGCTGGAGATGCTCAACGAATTTCTTCCGGGATATTCCGCCTCGATTCAGGAGACCATGCACGGGGATGTCATCAACGAAGACATCGCCGGCATCGGCTGGGTCGGCAGCCAGGAAATGTCGGTCATCGACTGGGAAATTTTCTTGGAGCAGCTCCCGCCCAACATCCTGGCACAGTCGCTCAAACTGGTCTCGGAAGACTTTGCCGCTTTGGGAGTGAGCACTTTCTCCAGCCGAATTCAGTTTCCCAAGATCATGACGGGGTATGCGACCCTGACCGGTCTCGGTCAGATGCCGATTCGTTTTGCCGGGCATTACGAAATCCATCGCATGCCGACCGATCCCCAGCAGACCCGCCAGATCTATCGTCGTACCGGCGTCCTGCAGGGCATTGGGGACGACTATTTCTGGTTTGACGGGGTGGCCTCTGAACGCTGGGATTCCATCTATCCCGAATCGTGTACCGGACCCGATACGGTGGCTCCACCCAATATCAAGGCTCGGGAGGTTTGTCCCGTAGAAGGTGAACTGCCCTGGGATACCCTTCAAAACGCGGCCGCGGCCGGCTGGCGACTGGCGGGGGTGCACATCTGCGGCAGCGAGGCCGCTCGCGCTTATTTCAAGATGATCGACAATGCCCGGGAGGTCAACGGTTGGAGCATGGAGGACGTACGGTCCATGAGGCTGACCGGGGAGCACTGCAATGTGATTGGCAAACAACCGGACATTATTCAGGGACTGAAGGACTATGGAGTCTATCTGAGTTGCGGCGCCAACTATCTCCATGATGTCCGCGAGTGGATCAAGGATTATGGTCCTCAGATCGAGGATTTTCTACTGCCCTTCAACACCTATATTGAATCCGGCGTCAAGCTGGTGGGGCAGCATTATGGTGCCAGTTCCAGGCGCCATGGAACTCAGCGCTTTCAGCCTCCCTTTTACCAGCAATGGCTTGCGGTTTCCCGCAAGTACGATGGCGAGGTGTGGCAGCCGGACGAGCGCATTGATCGGGTCCACGCCATGAAGATGTTTACCAGCTGGGCTTCCGAATATGTGCTCCGGGAAGACCGGCTCGGTTCCCTCGAAGAGGGCAAGTTGGCCGATTTCATGGTCATGGACCGGGACTACTTCACCATTGCAGTGGATGACATCTTGAAGATTCGCCCGCTGATGACGATGGTGGGGGGACGCATGATCGTCCTTCAGCAGTCCCTGGCGAGCGATTTTGGAGTCGATGCTGTTGGACCCGCCTACACCTTCTCCGATGATGATGTAGAGCACATCGGGAAAACTCGTGCCGAGATTGCGGCCAAATTCATGGGCAATTAGCCCAAATTCAATCAGGGGGCGCAGAATCGCCTGCGCCCCCTTTCGTGCGATCGTGCAGTTGTAGGTGCTGGTAACCCACTTGTAGAGACCCCCGTCCCCAAGAGCCAACTTTTTTGCTCGCCCTTTTACCTTTTTAAAATTTGACCGGCGGGGCCCCGTTCGTGCAGCATTGAAGAAGAGGTGCACCGAATCATGAAGGAGATCTCCCGGCCTGCAGAAGCACCCCCGAAACGCTCCGGACATTTTCGCCGCCTGTCGGTGGCTCTGGTGGTGGCTGGGCTGCTTATCGGATTTGCGGCCTACAGCTGGCAGCCCTCGCCGAGGGCGGGAAATCAGGGCGATTTCATCCCAATCGAGGAGTTCTCCCGTATCATCCGGGATTTTTCCGAAGAGGGAGGTTATTTCCTTTCCGACAATTTCGTTTCCAATGAGACCTCCTATCTACACGTGATGGATAAGCTGGAGGAGATTGGAAGCGTGGGGGAAGATGCCTATATCGGTGTGGGGCCGGAGCAGAACTTCAGTTATATCGCACGACTGCGCCCCCGCATTGCCTTTATCGTGGATATTCGTCGCCAGGCGATGATTCAGCAGCTCATGTACAAGGCCCTCTTTTCTCTGTCCGAGAACCGGGCCGAGTTCCTGTCACGGTTGTTGAGCATTCCAATCGGCGACCAGGAGGCTCCGGCTGCTGAAGCCCTGTTGCCGGAACTGATCGAATTTTTCGACCAAAGGCCGGGGGAAGAAGAGGCATTCAGGGGAAATCTTTCCACTCTGTTCAGGACCATCGAAGAAGATTTCCACTTCCCGCTGACCGAGGAAGACCGTACAGGCCTGGAATACATTTACTCGATATTCTGGGAGGCCAATCTCGACACCCGGTTCTGGTTCCGGGGCCGATGGAGCTGGGGATACTTCCCCACCCTGAGAGGTATTCTTCTGGAGACGGAACTGGACGGAGATCTGGGCAATTTTCTGGCCCGCGAGGAGGACTACCAGTTTGTGCGGGAGCTTCACCTCCAGAATCGGATCATTCCGGTAGTGGGGGACTTCGCGGGGCCCAAGGCGCTTCGGACCGTGGGGGACTACCTGAAAGAAAATGGGTACAGCGTCAGCGCGTTTTATACCTCCAATGTGGAACAGTACCTGTTCCGAAACGGGGTCTTTGGCGACTTTGCGGAAAACATCCGGCATTTGCCTGTCTCCGAGAAGAGCCTTTTCATCCGAGCCTTTACCGGCCGCGGAGGGTTTCATCCTGCTCGGGTTCCGGGGCATCGGTTGACCACGATTCTTCAGAAGATCACGACTTTCCTGGACGACTTCGATCAGGACCGTTATCCCAACTACTGGGCTCTGGTCACCACCAATTTCATTTCGCCGCGCGAAGCCACCCCTGCTGAGAACTAGCTGGTTTCGTGTGCGTCTACACTACAGAGACATCCTGTGAAAGAAATTCGAAATCCTGAATCCGAAACCTTGATTGGAATCTGTTTCGGATTTGGGACTTCGGATTTCGGACTTTCAAGCTAAAGTAGCGACCGTCCGGAATCGGCGTAGGGCTCCGTTATTCTTTTCGTGAAACGTGGAACGTGGGACGCGCTGGTCGAAGACCAGCGCTCCCTTGCGTTAACAAAAATTTCTTGACCAGAGGTCGAGGTCGATTCCTGAGAGGGCCTGGAAGGTCCGGGCTTTGACCGAAGTCACATGGTTTTGATTCTGCAGTATTCCTTCCACCAGCAAAAAGGGCTCAGTCAGCAAAAGTAACCGATTCTGCTCGAGCAACTCCGGATGGATCACGATATTGGCAATACCCGACTCATCCTCCAGGCTCATGAAGAAAAAACCACGTGCCGTTTGGGGTCTTTGCCGGACGATGACTCCTCCCGCCACACGCACTTGTTTGCCATCAGGTAAATCAGGCAACTGCGAGGCGATCCGGACTCCCCTGGCGGTCAGTGTTTGACGTTGGAGAGCCAGGGGATGAGGTCCAATCGTGACTCCCGTTCCCCAGTAATCGGCAAGCAAACGTTCCTGGGCGGTCATGTCGTTCAAAGGGGATTCGGTCTCCTGCTGGGAGGCTTCCAGTTCGGCCAGCAGTGGCCCTCCCGGGCGACACACCGCTTCAATCTGCCAGAGAGCTTGCCGTCGTTTCATCCCGAAGCCGTTGAGGGCCCCGATTTCGGCCAGGACTTTCATCTCGGCTTTTCTCAAACCGGTCCGCCGGCGCAACTCATCGATAGAAAGAAAGGGCTTCTGGTGGCGCTCCTGTTCAATTTTTTTACCCGGTTCTTTGCGCAGTCCCGCCACGTACATCAAGCCCAGACGGATGGACCCGTCCTCTTCAAGGGTGCAAGGCCAGTCGGATCGAAGAACATCGATGGGCTTGATGCGCTGGCTGCGTCGTTGGGCATCCTTGACCAGTGTGGCTGGATGATAGAAACCCATCGGCTGATTATTGAGCAGGGAAGCGTAAAAAGCGGCTGGATAATGGACCTTGATGTAGGCACTGGCATAGGCCAGAAGAGCAAAGCTGGCCGAGTGGGATTCGGGGAACCCGTAAAGAGCAAAAGAAGTGATATGGCGAATGATGGTTTCTGCGGCCTGGCCGGTGATTCCGGTTCGCTGTAGTCCCTGACGAAGCTTGAGCTCAATTTTATTCATACGAGCTTCCGATCTTTTGAAACCCAGAGCCCGGCGCAGTTCTTCCGCCTCTCCTCCGGTAAATCCGGCAGCCACCATGGCAATGCGCAGCAATTGTTCCTGAAACAGAGGGATGCCCAGGGTGCGTTTCAAAATGGGCTCCAGGGATGGATGGGGGTAAGTGACCGGTTCTTGTCCCGTTCGACGCTTGAGATAAGGGTGGACCATCTGTCCCACAATCGGCCCGGGACGGATGATGGCGATCTCCACGACCAGGTCGTAAAAACAGCGAGGCTTCAAGCGAGGCAGGGTGGCCATTTGAGCCCGGCTCTCGACCTGGAATACCCCGATCGTGTCGGCTTTTTGCAGCAGAGCATAGACCTCGGAATCATCGGGAGGAAGGTGAGCAAGATCCAGTTCAGAGCCGGAGTGGTGGATCAACTGCAGTGAATCCTGCAAGGCCGCCATCATGCCCAGGCCCAGCAGGTCGACCTTGACGATTCCCAGGTCGGCACAATCCTCCTTGTCCCACTGCACGACTCGTCGATTCTTCATGGCGGCGTTTTCCAGTGGAACCACTGAATCCAGATGTCCCCGGGCAATGACCATTCCTCCCGTATGCTGTCCCAGATGGCGAGGGAGATCCTGGATCTGCATCCACATATTGAGAAAGCTGCGGACTCGTGAATCGGAAGGGTTCAGGCCTGCCTCCCGGAACCGGGCGGGAAGTTCTTCGCGAAAGCTTTCCGCTTTCCAGGCATTCATGAGGCGTGACAGGCGATCGAGTATCTCGACAGGAAAGGCCAGAGCTTTCCCCACTTCGCGAACGGCGCTGCGCCCCCGATAGGTGATGACGGTAGCGGTCATGGCGGTGCCCTGTTCGCCGTATTGATCGTAGACGTATTGAAGGACGCGCTCTCGGCGGTCACCACTGGGAAGATCCAGGTCGATGTCCGGCCATTCTCCGCGTTCTTCCGAGAGGAAACGTTCAAACAGCAGATCCATGCCCACCGGATCCACGGCCGTGATGTCCAGGCTGTAGCAGACGGCGCTGTTGGCGGCTGATCCCCGCCCCTGCACCAGGATGTCCTGTTTCCGGCAGAAACAGACGATATCCCAGACGATTAAAAAATAGCCGGCTAAATCGAGTTTTTCGATCAGGTTCAACTCTCGAGCAATCTGCTTCCGGGCCCGTTGGGAGTAAGGACGATAATGCCGGCGTGCTCCTTCATCAACGAGCTTGCGCAAATAGCGGATCATGCTCCCTCCATCCGGGACAGGATATTTGGGAAAGCAATACCCCAGGTCTTCCAGGGTGAAGTCAATTCGTTGAGAGAGATGCTCGGTGTGGGCCAAAGCTTCGGGCAAATCTCGAAAAAGCTGTTCCATCTTCTGAGAAGCCTTCAAATAACATTCGGCATTTGGATTCAATAGTCTTCCTGCTTTCTCGAGAGTGGTCTTGTGGCGTATCGAGGTGAGAACATCCAATAAGGCCCGCCCGCCTGTTCGGGCATAGCGGACTCCGTTGCTGGCCATGAGGGGGAGGCCAAAGCGTTGGCTCAGTTCGATCAAGGCCTGGTTGTCGACCTCCTGGTGCCGATCGAAATGGCGTTGGAGTTCTATGTAGACTCCATCGGAACCGTAAATATCCCGAAGTCGTTGGAGGCGCTGAAGTGCTCCCTGCATATCTCTTTTCCCAAGGGCGGATCGAAGTGGCCCGCGAGCGTCGCCGGTTAAACAGATGAGCCCGGAAGCGAATTCTTCCAGCTCATCCAGATGGACTGCGCCTTTTCCCTTTGGGGAACGCAGCTTCATGCGGGTGATCAGCCGGCAGAGGTTTTGATAACCGGTCCGATTTTCAACCAGCAGGGGGAGTTGAGAAGTTGCCTGAGAAGATTCATCTTCGAGGGTGATCTTCGCTCCCACAAGAGGTCGCAGGCCTGCCTGGCGGCAGGCCTTGTAAAACCGGGGTGCCCCGTGGACTCCGTCGCGATCCAACAAGGCCAAGGCGGGATAATCCAGGCGGGCCGCTTCTTGTGCCAGTTCTTCGGGGAGTGAAGAAGCCTCCAGAAAACTGAAAGCGCTCGAGGCATGAAGTTCAATGTAGCTCATAATCCACAGACCAACAGACCAACAGACAGAGGACTGTGATCTCTGCCGGCTGATAAAAAAATCCGAAATCCGAAGTCCCAAATCCGAAACCGTTCCGGAATTCAAAACCGGACTGTTCTCCACGCGGAGCGTGTGCGAAGCACGCTTCTCCTGGCTTCAGCTTCTCAGTCGTAAATCCCTTCTGAAAACCAGGTCCTCTTCAGGGGATCCCAATAAACACGACGGATAGACCCATCCACCAGTTCAACATCCCACTCATTGCGAGACCACTCCTGTGTCGTTCCTTGCCACCAATCTCCGGAAGAACGCCAGGGCCCGGAGCAGGCTACGATCTGATGGGTTGCAAGGTGAGTGGAAAGAGGAGGACGCAATCTTCTGAGTGCCAGCGGGATATGATCGCCTGATTCTCTGTGCCCGAGCAGTGGGCCTTCTCTTCTTTCTGTGTGCGAGCTGCGCACGGGTTCCACTTGCAGGGGGGTCATGCAAATGGCATCGGGACGGTGGGTATCCAGCAAGGCAGGAGTCCCGACGTTTCCTTCGCCCAGCAGAGCCGTCAGCCGGGCCAGGGTATGAGAGAGCTTGTCGGGATTAGAGGAAGAAAGGTCAAGGAGGGAATGCTGGATGAGCCGTGGCCGGGCCGGGGTTGCTTGAAGGGAGACGCCCACAATGCCTGAATGAGGTGGATGGGACTGAAGATCCAATCGTAAAAGTGAGAGAAGAAGTTTGGGATGCCTGATGGGAAAGGCCAGCCGGAGGGTCCGCTCGTGAACGGTGTGATCGTCCAGTTGCAGCGTGAGGGCTAAAGAGCCGGCGGCCTGACCGTAGTCGTGAAGGCGAGCGCAGAGTTGTTCCAAAATCCTTCTCAGAATGAACGTCAAGGATTCCAGAGAATCCAGCGGCCATTCCAGTTCCCGGCTTTCTTTGAATTGGAGTGCTCCCACATAGGGTTGGAACGGCTGGACGTCCTCACCCCGTGCCATGTTCTGGAGGCGAAACCCCCTTTGTCCCAGACGCGCAACGAGATCCTTTTCCGGCAGGGCTGTGAGGTCGCCCAGGGTACGGACCCCCCACTGGAACAGGGTCGAAAGAAGTTTGGAGTCTGATTTCTGGAGAATCAGGGAAAGCCATCCAACCGGTAAAGAGGCCAAGAAATCCTGCTCCTTGCCATCAGGGACCACTGTGCCTGATCGAGTATGTGCCGCCAGGATAGCCGTGATACGAGTGGAAGCAATGCCGGTTTTTGGAGGACTCTCGATTTGTTCAAGAAACGTCTTGAGAGTTTTTAGTTCCGAATGCGCTGTCATTTCCAGAAGCAATCCGTCTGGAGGACAGAGTTCAATACATGGAGAAAGTCTCTGAGCAATCAGAAAAGTATGAGGCAGATCAGAGCTGAAAATGGCAATAAAACGTTGCATGGGCGTGAGCATTCTTACCTCGGAGCAATTCCAATTCGTTGCAGATACCGTGCAGCAGGCGAGCATGGCGGGGATCTGTGTCCTTGGAAGATGTTGGGTCAGTGGTGGAACTCCACTGGGTTTCCCGCCGTCGAAGCGAGATCACACGAGAGACCGCACTTCCGGCATTGACCGCTTGCCCCAGGATCAGTAAAGCCGTGGAAGTTCGCCGGGCAGCACGTTTCAGTCTGAACC
>JAPYTY010000081.1 GCA_029942065.1 Acidobacteriota bacterium
GTATTTACTGGCAATGAAATCCTCCGAAAAGGCTGCCATTCCCTGTCCGAGAGGGTTGACCAGGTCCGCCAATTCGCTCGGAGCCAGAGAATCAGTAAAGCGTTCTTCGGTGCCCATTTGAAAACGATCACTTTCAGCCAGTGTCGCCATGGAAGGAAAAAGTTGAATCGCCGTCAAGGCAGCCATTACCAGTCCCGCACCAGCCAGTTTCAATGAGCTTTTCCAGATACGCCGGGCGTTCAAGGGATAGAAAGCAAACGGGAGAAGGAGTGCCAGAAGGTACCCAGTGTAGACGGTCTGCAGATCACCATGAAGGGACGCAAAGGCAAAGCCGAAGACGGCCAGCCACCACGCCTTCCATGGCTCTGATGATGGGTTTTCTTCCCGCTCCACAACTCGCCACCAGAGCCAGAGCATGAGAGGCAGGCACTCAAAGGAGAAGGCCTGGAAGTCCGAGATGGAGAGGAGCGGGCCGCTCAGAGCGAAGACAATTCCTCCCGCAACGCCTGCGATCGTTGAGAGTCCCAGCCGACGCAGCAGGAGAAACTGAAAGCAACCTGCCAGAAGGTGTTTGAGAAGGATAAATAGTTTGAAGGCTAGAGGGAACGGCAGCAGCAGGTAGAGCACATTCTGAGGCAGGAACGCGCCAAAGTTGTAAGAACCGATTATGGGATAGCCGCACAAGGAAAATGGATCCCAAAGAGGGAGCTTTCCCTGGAGCAGTTCCCGAGTCATGAGTTCCTTGACGGGATAGGTCAGGGCATGAGTGTCGCTATGGTAGAACTGCAGTCCCAGAAAGAGGGGACGCCAGAAAAAAATAAAAATAACCAGGACCACCAGCAGACCGGCGAGCAGCTCTCGGTTCGCACCTTTTCCCGAAATGGTCTGCCTCACCGGTGTCGTGCTTTCGTGCTCTTGTGCTTTCGTGCCTTCGTTCCTTTTTTTGTCTCGATGGTTCAATCAGGCGGAAGCGGCTGGCCCGCCAACAGCGGCGGCAGGGGGCAGTCCAGGGCATCCGAAATGGCTCGCAGCAACTCCCCCTCCTGGACGGTCACCTGGTTGTCGTGGCTGACACCAGCCCCACAGGCCTGAAGTAGACTGCGTTTGAGCACCAACGACACCAGGGTGAGACGGTCCAGGGCGGTGCTGAGCGTGGTGAAATCGCACTCCTGGCGTTTCAGGAAGGTCAGTGCCGCTTTGCTTTCCCTCAAGACCTGGGCCGCCCCCTTGAAGGCAGCCTCCGCTTCTTCCTCTTTTTTTTGGCCCGTGTGAGCCAGGTAGGACAAAAGCAGTGAGGTCTCCTTTCCCAGGACTTCGAGTGAGTGATACTTGACCACAGGGGGTCGCAGTTTTCCGAAGTGAGGGTCCAGATGGCGCTTCAGGATATGGTTGAGAGCGTACTCGAACAGGTCGATTTCCTGATCAGCCTCGACCATCCCTTCAACCAGGTCCTTGAACTTCTGATACTGCGGAAGGGATAGATTTCGAAGGGCTGGAAGCGCCAGATCAATCAGGGGGAGTCGCACCTCCGGGGGACAACGATCGATCAGGATGGAACTCTCCAGCGTCTGCTCGGCAATAAGAGGGTCCTGGGTCGCATGGAGGAGTTTAAACTGAACCCGGCGAGTTTCCGAGTCGCGGCTCAGCATCAAGGCTAGAACCACGGCACGGGCGCCGGAGGGCTCGTGCACATTAATCCTTAGCTGGGAGGGCAACTCGGAAAGCAGGATGGCGGCATAGGCCAGATGAGCTTCGTCGAGCTTCCCGATCAGCTGGGTGAGCTGCTCCGGAATGATCGGAATGCCTCCGGCGGCAGCTTGTTTCGAGCCAGTGCCTTTTTCCGTCACCGCGGCAGTCGTTTCCTTGGCATCCTTTTCCGGGGGGAGTTCTCTGGGGGTGGGCTCGATAACCGGGAAAATGCCGTTGAAAGAGGGGTCGATGCGACTGATGCGGTCCGGAAGAGGGGGATGGGTGGCCATGAAGCTAAAGGAGCCGTGCATCCGGGCATGGGGTTTTCGCTGCATCCGCTGAATCGGATTACCCGATGAGTCGAGCTTCACGCGCGCCAGGCCATTGGCGAAGAAAAGATGGCTGATCTCCTCGGCTCGTGGACTCTGGATGCCGGAGCCATGGACCAGGCCTCCGATTCTTTTGAGCGCTCCCGCGATACCCTCGGGATTTCGAGTGAACTGAACGGCCGAGGCGTCGGCCAAAAATTCGCGCTGGCGGGAAACTGCGCTCTTGATCATCCGGCCGAAGAAAACTCCCATGTAGCCGATAATCAAAAGAGCGAGGCCGACCAACATGATGGCCCCACCGCCATCCTTTTTACTGCTCCTGCTACTCCGACCGGTGCCTCTCAGGATGGCGTATCCGATCAGAGCGATGACCAGAATTCCGTTCAAGACTCCGATCAGCCGAAGATTCAGGACCATGTCTCCATTGAGGATGTGGGAAAACTCGTGAGCGATCACCCCTTGAAGTTCATCCCGGGAGAGTAAGTTGAGGGTCCCTTTGGTGACCCCGATCACGGCATCCCCGGGAGTGAAGCCGGCGGCGAAGGCGTTGATTCCGTCTTCTTTTTCCAGCAGGAAGACCGACGGCACCGGTGTGCCCGAGGCGATGGCCATTTCTTCCACCACGTTGAGAAGGCGGCGCTCCTCGGGATTGATGGTGTTGGGATTGATCGGGCGGCCTCCCAGCCATCGGGCCACCACCTCCCCGCCATCGGACAGCATATAGACCTTGTAAACACTGCCAATAATGATCACCGCCAGGGTGGCGGGTGCGACCCACAAAAAGATCTGGGAATTCCACCACTTGAAAGGTTCCAGCAGGCCGTCGCTCATACTGTAGTGGACGCCCAGCATCACGGCCAGGTAAACGGCCAGGATGATCATGAGCACAGCCAGCACAAAGTAGGCCACCAGGCGCCGGGTGTTCCGGCGAGCCTGGTCCTGAAACTCAAAAAAGTCCATGCTGAAGGTTGCAGGTGAGCTCATCTTGCCTTGGGTGGGTCACGATCCGATCAAAAGGAGACTTTGGGAGCCTCGCGCTGCTCGGGGACGTCGATCTCGAACAGCATGGCTTGCTTGAAGCCCATGGGGCCGGCAATGAGAAGGTTGGGAAAGGTCTCACAAGCCGTGTTGAACACCATCACCGAGTCGTTATAAGACTGCCGGGCGAAGGAAACCTTGTTCTCGGTCGAGGTGAGCTCTTCCATCAGCTGGGACATCTGTTGATCGGCCTTCAGGTCAGGATAGGCTTCCACCACGGCCATGAGTCGTCCCAGGGCACCCGTGAGAGCCCCTTCCGCACCCAGCAGGCCCTTCATCGAATCCGGATCGCCGGGGCTTGCAGCGGCTCCGGCCCGGGCGGCGGAGGCCTGATTGCGTGCGCTGACCACCGCTTCCAGGGTTTCCCGTTCATGCTTGATATAACCCTTGGCAGTTTCCACCAGATTAGGAATCAGGTCATAGCGACGCTTGAGCTGAACATCAATCTGGGCAAAGGCGTTTTTATAGCGGTTCTTGAAGGTCACCAGACGGTTGTAGATTCCGGCGACGAAGGCGATAAGTACCACCACCACTACCAGAAAAATAATTGCTGAGGTCATGATCTCCCCCTTGGTTCAGGTTAATGCAAGGACTCAGCTATAGGATACAAGAATTTTCGGGGAGGGTGTCGAATTTAACAAAGTGGGATTAAACCGGAAGTTCCATCAGGAGACTCCCTCGAAGATGGCCTGTGCCAGGGACCCGATCAATAGCAGGAAGACCAGGGTCAGGGTCCATCGAATGGCCGTGAATCGCCAGCCCAGATAACGCAGTTCCCAGGCCGCGTGCAGGAGACTCAACCCCGCCCAGCCATTGACCAGTGCGATGGTGGCCCCCAACCCGATGCCCAGATCATTGAGAGTGCCGATCAAGGGAAGGGCGACGTAAGGACCTCCGGGAATGAAAGTGCCCATACCCAGGGCCAGGATGAGTCCACTCCAGCCGGAGTCGGAACCGATCCAGCCCTGAAGGCCGGTCTCGGGAACCAGGACGGTGGCATAGCCCACAATGATGAAGGCCAGACCCAGCAGGGGGAAGGTACTTTTCAGAGTCGACCAGCCCCGAAGGAGACCTCGCCAATGACTCCCATCCCGCCGCCACCAGGCGTAGCTCCAGAGTCCGGCTGCCAGGACGATCATGGTGAGCGTCGCGAGATTCATGGTTCCAGACTCTTTCGGATGGTGTCGCTCTGATGTCCCAGTAATCCCTGGGCCAGGAAGCCCAGCAGGGGAGGAACGAGCAGGGTCACTGCCAATCGGATCAGGGTGAGACGAGGTCCCAGCAGGGCAAACTCAATAGGCAGGCGTACCAGGGGCCAGAGGTTTTTAGCGGAGACAAAGGCGACCACGACTCCCAGACTGGCGCCTGCACGAAAGAGGGTCGCGGCAATGGGATAGTAAATAAAGGGCCCGCCTGGCACCAATGATCCGCTGGCACAGGCCAGGAAAATTCCACGCCATCCGGATTCCGCACCCAGCCAGCGAGATACATTCTCCTGGGTCAGGAACAACTGAATCAGACCGGCAATCAGGAAAGCGGCCACCAGCAGGGGTGACATGCGCACAAGCGTCCGCAACCCACCCAGCAGACCTTCACCCGCCATCTCCCAGCCGCCCTGGTTCCAGGCCAGAACTGCCAGCAACAGGACCACACCCGCCAAAATCAGAGTGGTTCGTTCACGCATTCTTGGTTTCAGTGCACTTACCTTAGACGATGGCGTGAGGTTTTCTCTCATACACCATGAAGCTGTAGGGGGAAGCATTGTTCGTGTCCGGTTGGCGATCTTCCCTGGAGATGACCTCCCAGCTGGATTCGTCAAAGTCTGGAAAGTGGGTGTCTCCCTCGAAGTCCTCATGAACGTAGGTCAGGTAGAGGCGGTCAGCCAGGGGCAGCATCTGGCGATAGATTTCTTCCCCGCCGGCAATAAAGAGCTCACTGTCATCCTCCACCAATTGCAAGGCCTCCTCCAGGGAGTGAGCCACCCGAACGCCTTCCGGGTGAAAGCCCCGCTGGTGGGTGATCACGATGGTGGATCTGCCGGGCAGGACAAAGCCGATCGATTCGAAGGTCTTCCTCCCCATGAGCAGGTGGTGACCCATGGTCAGCTTTTGGAAGCGCTTGCGATCAGCCGGCAGGTTCCAGGGAAGGGAATTGTGGGCTCCAATGACCTTGTTTTTAGAGACTGCCGCGATGATCGAGAGTCTCATACGGCTACGGGAGCCCGGATGGAGGAATGAGGATCGTAGTGTTCGAGAGTAAAGTGGGGATAGTCGAATTCGAAAACAGAGGTCACCCGCGGATCCAATTTCATCCGGGGCAGCGGCTTCGGTTCCCGACCAAGCTGAAGGCCGGCCTGCTCGAAATGATTGGAGTAGAGATGGACGTCACCGAAGGTGTGGATGAATTCGGCCGCTTCCAATTGGCAGACCTGAGCCACCATCAGGGTCAACAGGGCATAGGAGGCGATGTTGAACGGCACTCCCAGGAAGACATCGGCACTGCGCTGGTAAAGCTGGCAGGAAAGGCGGCCTTCGGCCACATAAAACTGGAAGAGACAATGACAGGGAGGAAGCTTCATCTGGTTGATATCCTGTACATTCCATGCGCTCACGATGTGGCGGCGCGAGTCGGGGTTGGAGCTGATTTGCTGGATGACCTCACTGATCTGATCGATGTTTCCGCCGTCGGTCTTCGGCCAGGAACGCCATTGGTAACCGTAAACGGGGCCCAGGTCTCCCTGCTGGTCGGCCCATTCATCCCAGATGCTGACTCCATGTTGGTTGAGATACTGGATCTGGGTGCTCCCGGAAAGAAACCACAGCAGTTCGTAGATCACCGAGCGAAGATGCACCTTTTTGGTGGTGAGCAGGGGAAACCCCTCCTGGAGGTTAAAACGCATCTGATATCCGAAGACACTCAGGGTTCCGGTGCCGGTGCGGTCGTCCTTCTGGACGCCATGATCGAGGATGTGCTGGAGCAGGGTGAGATACTGCTGCATGGGCTCATTAAATCATAGACCGACGACATACGAAATGGGAGTTGAGAATGTATAATAACCTTGTTACCAGGTGCATTAACGAAGGGGAAAGTAGTCGATGACTGGAAGAATGAAGGAGACCGATGTTGTCGTGATTGGTGCGGGGCCGGGAGGGTATGCCGCCGCTTTTCATGCCGCTGATGCGGGTTTGAAAACTATCCTGGTCGACCGGCGGGAGAGGCCTGGAGGGGTCTGCCTTTATGTGGGGTGCATTCCTTCGAAGGCCTTGTTGCACGTCGCCAAGCTATTGAGTGATGTGAAGGATGCCAGGCAGTTCGGAATCCGGTTCGGGGATCCCGAGATCGACGTCGGTGCGTTAAGAGAGTGGAAATCGAAGGTGGTCGACAAATTCACGGGAGGCCTTTCCCAGCTGGCTGACCTTCGGGGTGTCGAGTTCGTTCAGGGCAGCGCCACCTTTGAAGACTCCACCACGCTCCGTCTGGAGGACAATGAAGTCTCCCGGATCAAGTTCAAACATGCCATCGTGGCCACCGGGTCCCGTCCGTTGGGAATTCCCGGAATTGACCTGGATAGCGACCGGGTTGTCAATTCCACGGGTGCGCTGGAACTCGAGGAGATCCCCGGGAACCTACTGGTGGTGGGGGGCGGGTATATCGGTCTGGAATTGGGAACGGTCTACGCATCTCTGGGGAGCAAGGTAACGGTGGTTGAAATGACCGACGGCCTGCTCCCCGGAGTGGACCGGGATCTGGTCCGGCCTCTGGCCCGCAGGGTGGAAAATCTGTTCGAAAGCATTCATCTCAACACCCGGGTGGTAGCCCTGGAAGAGGCCAAAAATGGAATTGATGTTACGCTTGAGGAAAAGAACGGTAAAACTCTTTTGAATTTCAATAAAGTGCTGATCTCAATCGGGCGTACTCCCAATTCGGAGGGGCTGGGTTTGGAAAACATCAATGTCGTGATCGGCGAGCGGGGATTCGTTCAGGTGGACGATCAGCGGCGTACCTCGATCGACAACATCTTTGCCATCGGCGATGTCGCCGGCCAGCCCATGCTGGCCCACAAAGCCACCCGGGAGGGTAAGGTGGTGGCTGAAGTGATCGCGGGACAAAAAACGATCTTCGATAATGTGGCCATTCCGAGTGTGGTTTTTACCGATCCCGAGGTGGCCTGGTGTGGTCTCACCGAATCGGAAGCCAGGAGCCAGAGCCGGGAAATCAAGGTATCCCGCTTTCCCTGGGCCGCTTCCGGGAGGGCCCTGACCCTGGGACGGGGGGAAGGCTTGACCAAGGCCATCTTTGATCCCGAAACGACGCGCCTCCTGGGAGTGGGAATCGTCGGGTCCCACGCCGGGGAACTCATTGCAGAAGGAGTCCTGGCCATCGAAATGGCGGCCGTCGCCGAGGATCTGGCCTCCACTATTCATGCTCACCCCACCCTGTCCGAGACCCTGGGTGAGGCAGCCGAGGCCTTCCTGGGACAGGCCACTCATATTTACCGAAAGTAGAAGGGGTGTGACCAATGCCGGCTAGGAGTCTGGATAGTTTTGGGGTTCGATCCAGTTTGAAGGTTAACGGAGAGGAACTGGAATACTTCAGCCTGACCTCCCGTGAGGGAGGACTCGGAAATCTCGACCATTTACCCTTCTCGTTAAAAATTCTTCTGGAGAATCTCCTTCGTCACGAAGACGGAGAGGCGGTGACGGGGGACGATATCCAGGCGATGGTCAACTGGGAGCCGGCTCGAGCCCCCGAGCAGGAGATTGCCTTCACGCCGGCACGGGTCCTGCTTCAGGACTTCACCGGAGTTCCGGCTGTGGTGGATCTGGCCGTGATGCGGGATGCCATGGCGGATATGGGGGGAGATCCGTCCAGAATCAATCCTCAGGTTCCTTCCGAGCTGGTCATCGATCATTCGGTTCAGGTGGATTCCTTTGGAACCGCTGATGCCTTTCAAATCAACCTCCAGAGGGAGTTCGAGCGGAACCTGGAGCGGTATGCTTTTTTGCGCTGGGGGCAATCGGCTTTCAGCGATCTACGGGTGGTGCCGCCCGCTACGGGAATCGTCCACCAGGTCAATCTTGAGTTCCTGGCCCGGGTGGTGTTCCGTTCCGAACAGGATGATGGCCTGCTCGCCTATCCCGATACGTTGGTCGGAACCGACAGCCACACCACCATGATCAACGGGTTGGGTGTGCTCGGGTGGGGCGTGGGTGGAATCGAGGCGGAAGCGGCGATGCTGGGGCAGCCCATCAGCTTCCTGATTCCCCAGGTGGTGGGAGTCATGCTCAAGGGAACCCTGCCGGAGGGAGCCACCGCCACCGATCTGGTGCTCACCATCACCCAGCTGCTGCGCCGGCGGGGAGTGGTGGGGAAATTCGTGGAATTCCACGGTCCCGGCCTCTCCAGTCTCTCTCTGGCGGACCGAGCCACCATCGGCAACATGTCCCCGGAGTACGGTTCAACCTGTGCGGTTTGTCCCATCGACGAGGAGACCGTCGAGTACCTGCGGTTCACCTCGCGGAATCCTCAACAAGTG
>JAPYTY010000082.1 GCA_029942065.1 Acidobacteriota bacterium
CTTTTGAGCTCGTCCAACCTGTACCCGAACCTCGTTCTCGGTCCGAACGAAAATCCAGGAGGCCGCCAAAAAGATGATAAGAGGAGCCGGAATGACCCATCGCAGCTTGTCACTCATCAAGCTCTACTTCTTTTTCCTCCAGCACGTGAGTCATGGCTGCGACCTTATCATTCTCCCCGAGGTCAATAAGCTTGACGCCCTGAGTTCCCCGCGAAACGGTCTGGCGAATCTGGCCGGCCTCCAGGCGGATGATTTTCCCCTTGGCGGTGATGATGATCACCTCGGAGTCATCCTTCACGGCAAAGGCGCTCACCACCGGACCGTTCCTCTTGGTGGTTTTGATATTTATCACGCCCTGGCCCCCGCGGCCCTGTTGCCGATACTCACTGACCGCCGTTCGCTTTCCGAAACCTTTTTCCGTGACCGCCAAAATGCCATAGGACTGGTCGCGGACGATGTCCATGCTCACCAGTTCGTCGCCCTCCTTGAGGGCCATTCCCTTGACCCCCCGGGCCAGACGCCCCATGCTGCGAACTCGTTTCTCTGAAAAGCGAATGGCCTTCCCTCCACGAGAGCACAGGCAGATGTCGTCGTCGCCCTCGGTTTGGCTAACCGAGATCAGTTCATCTCCCCGGGCGACGGCGCAGGCGATGATGCCGTTGGAACGCGGATTGGAGAAAGCCCTCAAATTCGTCTTTTTGATGTAGCCTTTCCGGGAAACCATCACGACATAACTCGGCTGGTCAAAATCCTGAACTGAAATAAGGGCGGAGATTTTCTCTCCCGGCTCCAGCTTGATCAAGTTGGCAATCGGCTTCCCCTTGCCTGCCGACCCCACCTCCGGAAGCTCATAAACTTTCAGCCAGTAAACCCGGCCCTGGCTGGTAAAGCAAAGAATGTAACTGTGGGTGGAGGCCACGAACAGGTAGTCAATGACATCCTCGGCGGTCCGGGTGGACATCCCGATCCGCCCCTTTCCTCCCCTGTGCTGGCTCTTATAGGTATGCAGGGCGGTCCTTTTGATGTATCCGTTGTGGGTGGCTGTGATCACGGTCGACTCCTCGGGAATCAGATCCTCTATCGTGATCTCGACTTCTTGATCCGCAATCACCGTGCGGCGCGGGTTCTGGTATTTTTCCTGAATTTCGATGAGTTCGCCCTTGATCACTTCCTTGAGAACCGTCTCGCTGGCCAGGATCTCCTTGAACTGCTTGATTTGCTCGAGGATGTTGTTGTACTCCTCGAGGATCTTACCTTGCTCCAGGGCGGTCAGTCGCTGCAGCTTCATGTCCAGAATGGCCTGGGCCTGCAATTCGGAAAATGCAAACTTCAGGGATAACTTCTCCCTGGCTTCAGCCGGGGCTTTGGCCTTTCGAATCAAGGCAATCACATTATCCAGGTCATCCAGGGCCTTCTTTAAGCCCTCCAGGATATGAGCGCGTTTTTCGGCCTTCTCCAGCTCAAACCGGGTTCGATGGCGGACCACCTCTTTGCGGTGTCCCAGGAAAAGATTGATAATCTCCGGCAGCTTCAATACCCGCGGCTGGCCGTCCACCAGGGCCAGCAGAATGATTCCGAAGGAGGTTTGCATGGAGGTGAGCTTGTACAGGTTATTGAGAACAATTTGAGGCTGTTCCCCGCGTTTGAGTTCGATCATCACTCGCATCCCCTGCCGATCAGACTCGTCGCGAAGGTCGCTGATCCCCTCGAGCCTCTTGGCGTGCACCAACTGGGCGATTTTCTCGACCAGCTTGGCTTTATTCACCTGATAGGGGAGTTCATGGATGATAATGGCATCGCGGTCCTTTTCCACCTTCTCGATGGTCGCCCGGGCTCGTAACTTGATGATTCCCCGGCCTGTGTTGTAGGCCCTGCGAATCTCTTCTCTCCCATAGATAAAGCCCGCGGTCGGAAAATCCGGACCGGGAACCAATTCCATCAGCTCGGCAACCGAGGCATCCGGTCGATCAATCAACAGCAGGGCCGCGTCCACTATTTCACCTAAATTGTGGGGTGGAATATTGGTGGACATGCCCACCGCGATTCCGGAGGTGCCATTGACGATCAAATTGGGAACTCTGGCGGGCAAGACGAGCGGCTCGATGAGGGTCTCGTCATAGTTGGGCTGAAATTCCACCGTATCCTTATCCAGGTCTGCCAGCAATTCCTCGGCTATCCGGGACATTCGAATCTCGGTGTATCGCATGGCTGCTGCTGCGTCGCCGTCAATCGATCCGAAGTTCCCCTGACCATCCACCAGGGGCTCCCGCATGGAGAAGTCCTGCGCCATCCGCACGATCGAATCGTAGACGGCGCTGTCCCCATGAGGGTGATATTTGCCAATCACGTCGCCGACGACTCGGGCTGATTTCTTGAACGGTTTGCCATGAGTATTCCCCAGGTCGCTCATGGCGTATAGGATTCTTCGATGCACCGGCTTCAGACCATCCCTGACATCCGGAAGTGCTCTCCCGATGATCACGGACATGGCGTAGTCCATATAGGACGACTTCATTTCCTCTTCAATGTTGACGGGGACGACCTGGCCGCGATATTCGCGCATGAGTTCTCTCCTTGATGGATTTTTCAGATCAAGTTCGCTTGAATTGAATGAGCTTAGATGTCCAAGTTCTTGACGTTGAGGGCATTTTTCTCAATGAATTCCCGGCGAGGTTCAACCTGATCTCCCATCAGAACGGTGAAGATCTCGTCGGTTTCAATGGCATCTTCGATTCTTGCCTGCAGCAATGTTCGCGTATCGGGATTCATGGTGGTCTCCCAAAGCTGGTCCGGATTCATTTCCCCCAGGCCCTTGTAGCGCTGCATGGACAGGTTTTTCTTTCCGGCGGCCATCACGTAACTGACCAGTTCCGCTTCATTCTCGATGACGGTCTCCTGGCCCTTTTCGCGGATGGTCAGGGGAGCTCCCCGGAACTCCTCAACCTTCTGGTAGAGACTGAAGAGCTGCTTGAATTCAGCGGAAGACAGGAGGTTGTAGTGGATCAAGACAGGCGAAGCGTGGCCCCAACGGATCACCAGCTGATGCAAGCTATGCTCCTCGTCGGGGGTGACTTTTCCCGTGTAGTCGCGTTTGCTCAAAACGGGGAGCAGGGCCTGAAGGTTTTTTCGGTCGCCCAGGTACATCCGGAAGAAGGCGTCACTGTTTTTGAAGTCACTGTGCGAAGTGATGGCCTCCAGCAAAAGATCCAGGAGCTTGCCTTCCCCCAGCCTCCGGGACAGCTTTTCGTGGATAGCCGTAAAGGCAGCCAGGGCATGCATCTTATCGATGAGTTGCTTGCCCTTGTACTTCGTTTGGGTCCTGGCGATCTCGACGACCAGATTTTCGGTCGCCTTGCTCATCAAATACTCTCTGAGCTCATCCTCGTTATGCAGATACCTCTTTTCGGATCCTTTTTTGACGAGATACAGCGGCGGCTGGGCAATGTAGATGTTCCCTGCCTGAACCAGCTCGGTCATCTGCCGGTAGAAAAAGGTGAGGAGCAAGGTGCGGATATGGCTTCCATCCACATCGGCGTCGGTCATGATAATGATCCTGTGGTACCGCAACTTGGAAAGATCCAGGTCATGAACTCCGATGCCCGTACCGATGGCAGAGATCATGATGGCGATCTCTTCATTGCCCAACATCTTGTCAAAGCGAGCCTTCTCCACGTTCAGGATTTTTCCCTTGATGGGAAGAATGGCCTGGAAGCGGCGATCCCTGCCCTGTTTGGCCGAGCCTCCCGCGGAATCTCCCTCAACCAGGAAAATCTCCGAAAGGCGCGGATCCTTCTCCTGGCAATCGGCAAGCTTGCCCGGCAAAGACAGGCTGTCCAGGACGCTCTTGCGGCGAGTCAGGTCCCTTGCCTTGCGGGCGGCGTCTCGCGCTCGAGCCGCTTCCACCGCCTTTTCCACGATGCGCCGAGCCACCGCCGTGTTCTGCTCCAGGAAGATACCCAGCTGTTCGTTGCAGATCGTCTCAACCAGACCCTTGACCTCGCTGTTGCCCAGCTTTGTCTTGGTTTGTCCTTCAAACTGAGGGTTGGGCAACTTCACACTGATGACGGCCTTCAGGCCCTCTCTCACGTCATCCCCGCTTAGTTTTTGCTTGAGATCCTTGGCGAGATTGGTGGAGGCTGCGTGGGCATTGAGGGTTCGGGTCAGAGCTGCCTTGAAACCTGCCAGATGAGTTCCGCCCTCCAGGGTGTTGATGGTATTGGCGAACGAGAAAAGGGTTTCGTTGTAGCCATCGTTGTATTGGAGGGCCACCTGAACCTGAATTTCGTCTGTTTCAGCTTCGATATAGACGGGCTTGGGGTGCAGGACATTCTTGTTCTTGTTCAGATGCTGGACAAAGTTGACGATTCCGCCCTTGTACTGGAATTTCAGCTTTTTGTCGGTTCGCAGATCTTCCACCACGATGCTCAATCCCTGGTTCAAGAAAGCCATCTCGCGCATGCGCTGAGTCAGGGTGTCAAAGTTGAATTCCACCGTCTCAAAAATGTTTCCATCCGGCTTGAAGGTGATCTTGGTTCCTCTTTTTGAGGTCTTACCCGTCTCCTGGAAAGAGGTCACCGGTATGCCGAATTCGTAGGTCTGGCAATAAACGCTTCCATCCCGCCAGATTTCAAGATCCAGCTTCTCCGAGAGCGCATTCACGACCGACACGCCGACTCCGTGCAGGCCTCCGGAAACCTTGTAGCTATCGTGGTCAAACTTTCCGCCGGCATGGAGTGTCGTCATCACCACCTCCGCCGCCGGTATACCTTTTTCCTGGTGCATGTCGACGGGGATTCCCCGGCCGTCGTCAACCACGGTCACTGACTCATCGACATGGATCGTCAATTCGATGTTTCCGCAATGTCCAGCCAAAGCCTCGTCGACGGAGTTGTCAACGACTTCGTAAACCAGGTGGTGAAGCCCCGCGACACCGGTCGAGCCGATGTACATTGCCGGTCGTTTTTTGACCGCCTCCAGGCCTTCCAGGACCTTGATTCTATCCGCCGTGTAAGCCTTATCGGGATCTAGTGCATTCACCTTTTCAGCCATACTATTTTCACCCTCTCAGAGTGTCCTAAAAAAGTGCCTTCATTATATCATATTGCCCCTGTTGCGCCAGCCAAAATATGCAGAATATTGTGGTAGAAGCCTAGTCGAGACACAATATATTGCGGTACCCGCAAGAATCTCAAGTTGCTTCCCGGAAGCCGTCTCAAGGAGGGGTTCAGGGGTCCGTTTCAGGGGTGGATTTGGGCCCGGAATTGGGACCCGGAACAAGGAGGCGCGAGGAATCCGGGCTAGCCCGGATTATGCATAGGTTGGCTTCGCTTCGCTCAGATAAAGGCGGCGTGACGAAGGGCCGCAGGCGCCGCGAGGCACTCAGCGTGCGACGCAGAACCCCGCAGGCGTATTCTTGCAGTACGCCGGAGGAGGTCGAAGGAAGCGCAACGCAGTCAGCGCGGATCATTCTTCGCTCCGCTCAGATGAGGGCGGGCGCCGACGCAATAGAGGAGGCGTGAGGAGTCCGGGCTATAGCTTCATGGGCATCAGCACATATTGATGCCGATAATCCCCTTCCGGCTTGGGATTGAATAGCCCCTGAGTCTCACCATCACGAAGGTGCAGTTCGATCTCGTCACTCCCCAAACCAGCCAGGAAGTCCAGCACATATTTGGCGTTGAATCCGATCTCCAGGCCGGCTCCCTGATAGTTGGCGGGCAGGGCTTCCTTGGCTTCCCCGATTTCGGTCCCGCTGGATTGAATCTCCAGCTGGCCTTCTTTGACAGAGAAGCGCACGGCGTGTGACTCCTCATCCGCCATGATGGAAACCCGCTTCAACGCGGCGCCGAACTCAGTCGCGTTCAAGACCGCACATTGATTATTCTCTTGTGGGATGACCATGTTGTAATTGGGAAACTGCCCGGTCAGCACGCGTGAAACCAGCAGTCGATCTCCCACCCTGAAAAGTAGGTGGTTTTCGCTGTGCCCAAACTCGACCGTGGAGTCGCCTTCCGCAGTCAGCTTGCTGAGTTCGTTGAGCGCCTTTTTGGGTACCAGCACCCGGTTTTCGCTCTCCACCCCTTCGACTTCGGTGGCATGGGAAATGAAAACTAGTCGGTGGCCATCGGTGGCCACGAAAGTGACCTTGCTCGAGTCGACAATCATCAAAGCCCCGCTTAACGTATACCTTGACTCCTCCTGGGTGATCGCGAACGCACAGCGAGTACTCATGTAATGCAAGGGTTGAGCGGGAAGCAACATGGTTTTCATATCAAGAGAGGGGATGTCCGGGAAATTCTCCTTGGACAGGCCCGCAATTTTGAACTTGGCCCTCTCGCATGTAATGTGGACCCAGCTTTGCCCATCGCTTTTGAAGTGGATATCCGCTTCCGGCAAGAGTCGGACGATGTCAAACAGCTTGCGCGCAGACACGGTCAGGGCCCCACTCGCCTTGATGGAGGCCGGGCAGGTACACTGCATGGTCACGTCCAGATCCGTCGCCGTTACAGCCAAGGTATTGCCGGTGGTCTCAAGCAAAAGATTGGAAAGAATGGGAACTGTCGCCTTTCGCTCCACGCCTCCCTGGGCATGCTGGAGTTCCCTTAACAACTCGGTTTTCTTAACAACGAAGTCCACGGCTGTTGACCTCCCTTCCTTCCTTTTCCCACCCGTCCCTGGGGCCAGGTTGGTGCGGATGGATGCGGCACTGTAGTAGGCAATTAACGCATAAATCGGGCTAACGAATCGAATCGCTGAGCTTCTTGACGATGGAATTGGTCTTGGGGTCGTTTTTCCGAGCATTCGCGATCTTGCGGATGGAGTGAAGGACGGTGGTGTGGTGCTTGCCTCCGAACTCCTTGCCGATCTGAGGCAAGGAGTTATCCGTCAGTTCCCGGCACAGGTACATGGCCATCTGCCGGGGCCCGGCCACTCGCCGGGAGTTGTTCTTGGCCTTGATCTCCGTCACCTTCAGCGAGTAGAAGTCCGCCACCACCTTCTGGATCCGTTCAATCGTGATCACCCGCAGCGCATTCTCCGCCACGTTCCTGAGCACCTGCTCCGCCAGCTCCAGCGTGATCCGCTCCCCCGTCAGCGAACTGTACGCGGACAGCCGCACCAGCGACCCTTCCAGCTCTCGGATGTTGCTTTTGACGTTGCTGGCGATAAAGTACGCCACCTCATCGGGCAGGTCCACTCCCTCGAACTCCGCCTTCTTGCGCAGAATCGCTATTTTGGTCTCCACATCCGGCGGCTGGATGTCCGCGATCAATCCCCACTCGAATCGACTGTGCAGCCTTTCCTGCAGCGTCGGGATCTCCCGAGGCGGGCAGTCGCTGGTGATCACAATTTGCTTCTGGGAATCGTACAGCGCATTGAAGGTATGGAAAAACTCCTCCTGCGTCCGCTCCTTCCCCGCCAGAAACTGGATGTCGTCTATTAACAACACATCGATGTTCCGGTACTTCTCCCGGAACTGGATCGTCCGGTCATAGCGGATCGAGTTGATCAGCTCGTTCATGAACTGCTCCGAGGACATGTACATCAGCCGCGTCTGGGGCGCCTGGGCCTTGATGCAATGGCCAATCGCATGCATCAAATGGGTCTTGCCCAGTCCCACTCCGCCGTACACGAAAAACGGATTGTAGGCCTTCGCCGGCTGCTCCGAGACGGCTACGGAGGCGGCATGGGCAAACTGGTTGCAAAAACCCACCACGAACCGTGAAAACGTGTAGTGGTTATTCAGATTGCACTGCGAGGCATCCGGACAGGGTTCCTCCAGTCCCGCCGCCCAGCGGCGATCCTGCGACGGCTGGCCGGCCGATTCCTCCTCCAGGACAAACGACACCTGATACTGCTCCAGCTCCAGTTCGGCCAGGCTGGTGTCGATGACCTCGCGGTAGTTCTCCGCTAGCCAGTACTTGAAATGGGTATTGGGCACCCGGACCAGCAGCCGCTTTTCCTCCCGGTCCTGACGTTCCAGCGTGGTTGGCTTGAACCAGATATCGAAGTTCTGACTGGAGATCTTTTGCTCAATCGACGAGAGGACATCGTCCCACAACTCCATGGCTTCCTTTCACCCCCTGGCCCTCTGAGTTCCAGACTCAGCACCCACTGATTTCCACATCTATTTCCACAGATGTGGAAAAGCTCTTCCCCTGCCTTTGTGTGGGCTGTACCCGGGAAAGAACTAAATTAACATGGGCTTAAAATCCCCTTCAATGAAATTATAAAAGTTTTCTTTTTCCCCTTCCCTTCCCTTCCTCCAGCCCAGCCTCTTCGCCTCTTTGGACCCACTTTCCCCGCCGTCGCCTGGCAAACTCCTTGAAGGTTTGTGAACCTTTTCCACTAATCCCTTCCCTTTGACTGACTTGCGGGCAGTCCCCTTCCCTGCCGCACGCTCCTCGCCGTTTTGCCGTTTCCCTTTTGATGTTTTGTTCGTTTTGGTTGTTTAGCCCGCATTGAATTTTCCGGT
>JAPYTY010000083.1 GCA_029942065.1 Acidobacteriota bacterium
CCTATAAGCCGGCTGATTGGCGCAATGCCAAAAGGATCGAGTACAATCCGCCCAACTTCATCGACGCAGCCTTGGCCATCAACGAGGGATCAACTGCACCGGACTACAGCCCCGGACCCACCTGGGCGGTTTTCGATGCCGAAGCCGTCAGGCGTCAAGAATGGGATATCGAGCCGCCCGTCACCGACCCCCTTTACTTTTTCGGCGCCGACACGCTCGCCGAACTGGCATCGAAGCTGTCCAAAAATCCTTACCAGAAAGTCGAGATGCCGCCTCACAACCTGGAGGCGACGGTAAAAAGGTACAACTCGATTGTCGAATTCGGTCACGACGTGGATTTTGAAAGGCCCTCGCCCAAGTACAGGATCGAGACCCCTCCGTTTTATGCGGCCTGGGCCGGTCCCGTTGTACACGACAGCTATGCGGGTCTCAGGATCAACATGAAGTGCCAGGTGGTCGATATTCGGGGGCAGGTCATCCCGGGTCTTTACTGCGGGGGAGAGTCGGCCGGCGGCTGCAGTCAGCATGGAACGGGCCGATGCACCACCCAGAGCTACATTGCCGGCAAGCACGCCGCTGCCGAGCCGAGCTGGGAATAGCTCATCCGGCCATCAATTTGAATGAGGTGCCGCTTTCATTAGCCCGTAATATGCATAAATTCTCTACTGCATCGCCGCTATCATCCGGCCTGACTGTGTTCCGCTCGTTCGGCCTCCTCAGCGTACCCTACAGTACGCTTGCGGGGGCCTCGGTCGCGCGCCTTGTCAGGCCGGCCCTTTCGGCGCTTCGTGACGAGAACCTATGCATAATCCGGGCTTAGACGAGCCGGTAGTCTCCACCACTGATCTGTTCCACCGTCCCCTCCGCCAGGATCTTTTTGAGAGCCTCATGGACGATGATCCGTGGGTGATGAGTGCCAAAGTCCCAGTGAACGGCCACCAGTTCATTGGCGATCTTTCCCATCGACATGGGCTTGTTGAAGGTTGTGAGAACCTCCAGCACCGCCACCTCATGATCGATTTCTGAATCCACCACCTTTTCGGTCAACTCGTGGCGTTTTTCGGCCCGAACCGCCGGCTCCATCTCCATCCGCTTGACCAGGTCTTGAAAGACCCTGTCGGACAAGGAGTTCTCGGCCGCCGCAATCAGGGTGGCCGGGGAATCCTCACGGCTCATCTGGGCGACTCCCGCCGAGATGCTTACCGGAGGAAATACCTCCTTCTCCAGGGTCACGATGTCGGAAATGGTGACGAGATGGCGAAGATGGGTTGCGATCTTGAGAGCCGCTTCAGCAGTGGTACCCGGAAGCAGCACAATGAGTTGGTCCTCACCATACCGTGCGACGGTCTCATCCGGCTCCAACCGGGCTCGGATGGTCCGGGCTACCGTATAAAGAGCGTATCCTCCAGCCGTATAACCATGATGCTGGTTGTAGGTTTCAAAATCATCGATCTGAACCATCAACAGGGTGAAGTTCCGGTCGGATGCTTCCATCTCCCGGGGCAGCATCTTGTCCAGCCAGCTGCGGTTATAGGTGCCGGTCAAGGCGTCGATCACGGTGAAGTCGGTGTACTCCCGCTGGAGTTGCGGGCCGCTCAAAAGAAGCGAGGTCCCTCCCCGCAAGCGTTTCGATACGACAAACAACAGGTTGCGAGCAACCGTGGGACAAGTCTGAATCAGCGACCATACGGCCTGATCCTCCAGAGCCAACAGCCGGCAATCCGTATTTGCGACCACGTAGGCCGTGGTCTCCTGACCGTCCAGAACGGAGATTTCACCCACGAATTCTCCAGGTTCGATCAGGGCAATGGGGTCGTGGGTGAGTTTGATGTGAATGCGCAGTTGACCGGCCAGAAGCAAGTAAATGAATCGGTTGGATTTTTCGGCTCGGATCAGCAGTTCGAGCCGGTCCAGTTCAAGCAGAGGAGAGGCTTTGAGAAGACCCTGGATGGAATGCAGGTCAACGTCTTTGAGCAGGAGGGAATTCTCCAGTTCACCCAGGTTCAGAGGCTGTATTTCCCGCTCAGATTCAGTCGTCATATCGGGTGCACTCCCCCGCCTCAATAATGCTAATGGTTCGAGGTTCTGATTGCAATTCCGGGCCGGCCGTTTCTTGATTTCCCAAACCCCAACGGTTGATTTTGCCTTCTGATTGACAAACCTGTACTCTGCATCACTTGTCTACTGCAGGGCCGCCCCCCTTCATTTGAGCGAAGCGAAGCCGCCTTCATCTGAGGAACGAAGAAAACCTATGCATAATCCGGGCTTAGCCTTATTATTGAGTAAATCAAGAGACAGGAGGAGGAAGAGATGAGGATGAGATGAGGATGAGAAGGACCAGTAGACTATCATTGGGATTGGTTGGCATGGCCGTGCTTTTGATGGCTGGGCCTATCCGGCTGAGTGCCCAGGCAAATACCGGGTCATCCGTGACCATCGACAGCGATGATCTGGGAGGCGTGGTCACCAGTTCCCAGGGGCGGGAAGCCGGCGTCTGGGTGATCGCGGAAACCACCGATCTGGATACCAAATTCGTTCGGATCGTGGTGACCGATGACCAGGGGCGCTATCTGATGCCGGACCTGCCGGAGGCGAACTACCAGGTGTGGGTGCGCGGCTACGGCCTGGTCGATTCGACCCAGGTTCAAAGCCCACCCGGCAAGATTCTCAACCTGACGGCGGTGGTGGCACCCGACCCGGCAGCGGCGGCTCAATATTATCCGGCCCTTTACTGGTTTTCCCTGCTGACGGTTCCCGAGAAAAGCGAGTTCCCCGGAACCGGACCGGATGGTAACGGGGTGTCCGAGAACATGAAACACCAGGGTCAGTGGCTCAGAGACGTCAAAGCCGACGGCTGCGTCATGTGTCACCAGATGGGGAACAAGGCGACCCGGACCCTTCCCAGGCAGTTCATGGATCTTGAATCCTCGGTTGCCGCTTGGCAGCGGCGCATCGAGTCGGGACAGGCCATGAGGTACATGGTGAGAAATATCGGCAGGCTCGGTCCTTCCCGAGCACTGGGCTTGTTTGCGGACTGGACCGATCGGATCGCCGCAGGTGAGCTTCCCTCCTCTCATCCGTCGCGGCCCCAGGGCGTGGAGCGCAATGTGGTGATCACCCAGTGGGATTGGGCCGAACCCTACGAATACCTTCATGACGAGATTTCCACTGACAAGCGAAACCCCACCGTCAATGCCAACGGTCCCATCTATGGGGCTAACGAGGACAGTTCCGACCTGGTGCCCGTGCTGGATCCGGTGGCCCATCGGGCGACCCGGATGAGAGTCCCGGTCCGTGATCCGGAGACCCCCTCCTCCAAGTCCTTCGGGAAGATGCCCTCACCCTACTGGGGTGATGAGTCCATCTGGGACAGTCGGACCAGCGTGCACAATCCGATGCTCGACGAGCTGGGACGGGTCTGGCTCACCTCCAGGATTCGGCCGGCAGAGACGGCGGCCTTTTGTCGGGAAGGGTCCGACCATCCGTCGGCCCGGGTGTTTCCGATCGAGAGGTCGGGCCGCCAGCTCTCCGTCTACGACCCCAGGACCCGGGAGTTTACCCTGATCGACACCTGTTTCTCGACCCACCATCTTCAATTTGCCGAGGATGCCGACAATACCCTGTGGACCAGTAGCGGGGTGGTCGGCAGCAACGTGGTCGGCTGGCTGAACCGAAGAGTGTTCGATGAAACCGGCGACGAACAGAAATCGCAGGGTTGGACGCCCTTTATCCTGGACACCAACGGCAACGGTAGGCGGGACGACTATGTGGAGCCTGACCAGCCGATCGATCCTTCCAGGGACAAGCGGATCACGGCCACTTACTACGGCATTGCGGTGAGTCCGGTGGACGGGGCCGTGTGGGGTTCGGTCATGGGTTTTCCCGGTTCGGTGGTCCGGCTGATGCCGGGAGAGGACCCGTCGACCACGGCTCTGGCGGAGATCTTCGAGCCGCCCTGGAACCACCCCGATGCGCCCGTTCACGGCTACTCCCCTCACGGGATCGACGTGGACCGCCAGGGCGTGGTGTGGGTTCCGCTGGCCAGCGGACATCTGGGCAGCTTTGACCGCCGCAAATGCAAGGGCCCTCTCAATGGACCTGACGCCACGGGACAGCACTGTCCGGAAGGCTGGTCACTCTATCCCTTTCCGGGACCCCAGCTCAAGAACGTCACCGATTCCGGCAGCGCCGAGTCGGCCTACTACACCTGGGTGGATCAGTTCGACACCCTGGGGCTGGGCCGGGACGTGCCTTATGCCACCGGCAACATGAGTGAGTCGATGCTGGCCTTCAAGGACGGAAAGTTCATCAATTTTCGCGTCCCCTATCCCATGGGGTTTTACATCAAGGGGATGGATGGACGGATCGACGATCCCGATGGTGGCTGGAAGGGAAAAGGGATGTGGACGACCTGGGGGACCCGAACCCCGTTTCACGGCGAAGGCGGCAAGGGCACCCGGGCCAAGGTCGTGAAGTTTCAGCTTCGTCCCGATCCGCTGGCTAGATAGCCGTAGCGGTTCAAGACTCCTGAACCAGAACATCGGGGAGGAGATGAGACAATGAGAAAGCAAAACTTTATCAGGTTGGCGATCGGTGCCGTGTTGCTATCCCTTTTTTCCCTCTCCCTTTCCGGCCAGGCGGCGTTGGTGATCGAGGGCGGAACCGTGATTGACGGCACGGGGGGTGCCCCTCGACCCGATGTCCGCATCGTGATCCGCGATGGCCGGATTCAAGCCATCGGACCGGGTGACCAGGTGAGCCGTCCCGCTTCCTCCCAGGTGATTGACGCCACCGGCAAGTTCATCATTCCGGGCCTGATCGATTCTCATGTCCATTACTTCGGCTACGAAGGAGAGCTTTACCTGAATCATGGTGTCACCACCGTGATGTCCCTGGGAGGCATTCCAGAATGGGATCAAACTCAAGCCGAGGCGATTGCTCGAGGGGATGTGGTGGGCCCGAGAATGTTCACGGCCGGCAATCCGCTGGGATCGCCTCCGGGGGCGCCCATCGGGATGCCGACGCTGGGGATGCCCCACTGGCTGCCCATTAACGACCGCCAAGAAGCCGCCCAGGTGGTTGGGATGCTGCTCGACAAGGGAGTCGACTACATCAAGGTCTACCGGGGAGTTCCCAACGCGGAAGTGGCCAAGGTCATGGCGGACCTGACCCACCAGGCCGGCAAGCGTGTGGTCGCTCATCTGGGCCCCAATTTTGATGCCCGGCAGGCGGCCGTCGCCGGCATCGACATGCTGGCTCACGCCAGCGGTGTGGTGGACGCCACCATCCAGGATCCCGAACGGCAAAGGCAGGCAGAGGAGATGCGTTTGGAGGGAGCCAGAGCTTCATTGATGCAGCGCGAGCTATTTGCTGACCTGATCGACCTTTTAATCCGGGAAGAGGTGTATCTGGAAACGAGCATGGCGACCAATGCCTTCAAGGGATTTCATCCGTTGTCGGCCAGGTTCCTGATGGAAACCGCCCTGCTGTTGAGCAGCAATGATTTACTTTATGTGACGGACTATCAGCGTCGAAGGTGGTTTCGTCTTCAGAATTTTGCCTCTCCCGTGGACCAGATCACCCAGAGCGCGGTCCAGGAGGGATACCAGAATTTCACCCTCTTTTTGCGCCGATTCGTGGAAGCGGGCGGCCGACTGCTGGTCGGCTCCGACGCTGAAGGTCTGGTTCCCCCGGGACTCGGGCTTCATCAGGAACTCGAACTGGTGGTGGATGCCGGGATCCTGTCGTCGTCCGAGGCGATCGTTTCCGCCACTCGACTTCCAGCCGAGTTTCTGGGCCGCGGTGATGAGTTCGGCAGTCTTGAAGAAAACAAGATCGCCGATCTGGTCATTCTGAATTCGGATCCGCTGGAGAATATCGCCCATACCCGGGATATTTTCGCGGTCCTCAAAGAGGGCCGGTGGGTCGAACTCGGCTATCACCGCTACTTTACCAATCCCATTCCCCGGCCCTGGCAGTCGGGTTCGGGGCGGCATCCTTCGCCTCGGATTATCTCGTTTCCACCCGTCGTCTCCTGCAACAGTCCCAGGGTGACCGTGACCATCAAAGGAACGGGGTTTTTACCCAGCAGCTTCGTGCGGATCAATGGAACCGGGCAAGATATTGAATTCGTGGGCCGAAGTGAAATCAGAACCACACTCGATTGCAGTACTCTGAGGATACCGGCGACCCACTCTCTGGTGGTGGTCAATCAGGAACCGATCAACGAGGGCGACAGCGATGTTTCAAACGCGGCTCAATTCCTGGTGACGGAATAAGGCGCTGGTCAAGGACCAGCGTCTTTCAGGTTTCAGGTTTCACGTTCTGACCTGGCACGATCTTGCAGCCTGTTGTAGGGGCGCACTGAGTGCGCCCACTGCAAGGACTGTGAAGTTAAGAAGGGCGCACGGCCGTGCGCCCCTACTAGCTATCATCCTACCTACTACTTGTGTGGGTTGTGTGTGAGCGGCCTTCCGGATTTTCCTGAGCCCTGAAGGGGCGATGTCACGGCCTTTGGCGGTTTCCCTACATCGCCCTTACAGGGCTCTCTCATTTACCGAACTTGTCACCCTGGGGCTCACGCCCCAGGGTATTTCTCATCACCCCGTCGGGGTTCCGGACCCCATGCCACCAGGACCTTCCATATCACTTCCACACTCCGGACCTCTTCATCCGGCCTTCTGCAGCCTACCGGAAAATCTGAAATCCGAAGTCCCAAATCCGAAGCCAGTCCGAAATTCAAAACCGGACGGTTCTCCACGCGGAGCTTCAGCGACGCGTTTCTCCACTCCTCGCCTACTCAAAGAGATCAACGAACTTGTCGTAGCCCTCCACCGCAAGTCGTTCTTTGGGAACAAAGCGCAGTGCTGCCGAGTTGATGCAATACCTCAGACCGGTCGGTCGCGGTCCGTCGTCAAAAAGGTGCCCCAGATGGGAATCGCCATGGGTGCTGCGCACCTCGGTCCTTACCATGAAGAGGCTTCGGTCCGCCTTCTCGACCACGTTGTCCGGCTCCAGGGGCCGGGTGAAGCTGGGCCAGCCGGTCCCCGATTTGAACTTGTCGGCCGAGCTGAAAAGAGGCTCTCCGCTGACCACATCGACGTAGATCCCTTCGGCCTTGTTGTCCCAGTATTCATTGCGAAAGGCAGGTTCCGTGCCCTCCTGCTGGGTGACCCTGTATTGCATCGAGGAGAGCGTGGATCGCAAGGTGCGATCATCGGGTCTGGAGTAAGTGCTTGCCGTCTCTTCCCCCGAATCCGCTTTGGAGAACTTGAATTCGTTGTTTTCCCAGACCCCTTTCAGGAACTGATCGCGTCCGGAGTTGTATCGGTAGAATCGATAACGAATCGAGTGTTCCTTGTAGTAATCCTGATGGTAGTCTTCGGCCTTGTAAAAGGCGTTGAGCTGGCTGATCTCGGTCACGATGGGCTGATCGAAGATCCCGGAGTCGGTCAGGGCTTCCCTGGATTTTTCGGCGAGCTCCTTCTGTTCCTCATTGTGGTAGAAAATCGCCGTCCGGTATTGGGGACCTCGATCGACGAATTGTCCGCCGCTATCGGTGGGATCCACATGGGTCCAGAACACTTCGAGCAGTTGTGCATAGCTGACCTGGGCGGGATCGAAGATCACCTGGGCCGCTTCCAGATGGCGGGTCCGTCCTGAAGACACTGCTTCATAGCTCGGATTGGCCCTCTCTCCTCCCGCATATCCGGAGATCACCTCGCTGACTCCCGCCACCTTTTCAAAATCGGCCTCCACGCACCAGAAACAGCCACCTGCGAAGGTGGCGGCCGCCTGGCCGGCCGAAGCGGGTTCTTCAGATTGTGCAGCGGTCGACCCCAAAGGGGCGAAAAGAAAGACCAGCAGCAGGGGTATCAAGGGTAAAGCCATGTATTTCATTTTAATGGGTCTCCTCCCAAGGTTCTATAGTTCAGATGTTATTTAGTGAACTTAGTTTCAGGCTTTTTGTTTTCCGGGCCAACTCAAATGTCCGAGTACATCCTCGTAACGATTTAGACTTTCTTGTGCACCCGAGAATCCTTTTTCTTAGCCCGAATCATGCACAAATTGTCTACTACAGTGTCGCCCGCCTTCATCTGAGCGAAGCGAAGAAAACCTAGGCATAATGCGGGCTAAAGGAAAATGGTTCGAGAACTCAGCCTGGGCGATAGCTTGAGAGAAGTGAATCTGGGTACGGCGGTGATGAGAGCCCGAGAAAGACGATGTCTGTCAGTCCTTAGTTTCCGGCCTTCCCAAGTGCCTCGATCCGTTTCTCGATGCCCTGTCGCAGTTTCTCGATTTCGCTCTTTAGATCAGACTCCTGCCGTCGGAGTGCCGTGAGTTGTTCCTCACTGGCCTCCAAC